>CACXFX010000147.1 GCA_902767055.1 uncultured Pseudomonadota bacterium | reverse complement strand
GAACGACCTGATTGATTATTTTTCATTTTCGTTTTCCTTTTATAAAAGTTTATACCAAATAACCGCCTCTTGAGTTAAGCGGCCGGGTAAGTTAACCAATCATGTTCTCTAAAATGACCCTGATAGCCTTTGGGAAACCCCTGAACATCCGCCATCAGCCCCCCGACCCGTTATCGGGGATAACAGTGTGCTTTTTAAAAACAAAAAAGACACCATCAAAAACAGTGTTATCCATCACCGTAGAGAACAAAAAGCCGGTTAAAGCCCCGCGCCAAATCAAGACGCTAAATAAAGGTCACCCTTCATCTGGGGATTATTAGAGCACATAAAAACGGGGTTGTCAAACAAAAAAAACTATGTCTTTAGTCATAGTCTTGAAATAAAAACACACAATTTAATATATAACTTTATCGCCTTTTTTTATGCCGTGTTTTTTGATTTGTCCTGCGTTTAACTCAACCACTGCAGCAACATATTCTTTTGTCGGACTGATGATTCTTAAGCTCATCGGTGTTGTGTTTTCGGCAATACCGATAATTGTGTTTTGTTTGGATAAAAAAAGCATATCAAGCGAAATATAGGTGTTTTTCATCCACATGGCAATCGGTTGAGGATGCTTGTCATTAAAGAAAAAAATCATCCCCGAATCGGAAGCCAAATGTTCGCGGTACATCAATCCCTTTATTCTTTTTTCATCGGTATCGGCGATTTCGAGGTGGTAAACGACATCACCATTTGATGTCTTGACGGTAACATCTTTTAGTGTTTTGCGTTCGCAAGCGCAAAGTGATAAAAACAAACTCAAAACAAAAAAAATCTTTTTCATATCAAAAGCTCCTTTTTTATTAAAATTGGACGATATCGTTTAAAAAGTAAAGCAAAAAATCACTTTTTTGATTGTTTTTATTTATGGCTTGTGGCAAACTCGAATAAAAATTTGATGTCATTTTTAAAGGATAAATAAAAAAAATTGTTTGACGGTGCGCTTTCAATTTCGGGGCAAAGATGGGTGTATCAAAAATCTGATGAAAATCAGGCCGAATTTTTGATGCAACGTTTGGGCTTGCCGTATACCGTTTGTCGGATAATGGCTGCGCGCGGGATTGACGCGGATGCGGCTCAAAATTTTTTGGATCCGAAAATCCAAAATTTGATGCCGGATCCGTCGTGCTTAAAAGATATGGATAAAACGGCCGTTTTTTTAGCCGATGTGATTGAAGAAAAAAAGCCTGTCGGCATTATCGGTGATTATGACGTCGACGGGGCGACTTCAAGTGCCGTTTTGCGCATGTTTTTGGAATTTTTCTCCGTTAAAGTCGAAGTGCACATTCCCGAACGTGATGAAGGCTATGGCCCGAGTACAAAAGCATTTGAAGATTTTAAGGCAAAAGGCATTACAACCGTTGTGACAACCGATTGCGGAACAACCGCGTTTGATGTTTTGGATAAAGCTTCAGATGACGGATTTGATATCATTATCATTGACCACCATGAGGCGGAAGCAAGATTGCCAAAAGTTGTTGCCGTTGTTAATCCGAAGCGTTTGGATGAAACTCTCAATCCGCCTTATCTGAAATATTTGGCGGCGGTCGGTGTCGTTTTTTTAACGCTTGTCGGGGTTAATCGAGAGCTTAAGAAAAGAGGATTTTATGAAAAACATGACAAGCCGGATTTGCTCTCGTATTTAGATTTGGTTGCACTCGGGACAGTTTGTGATGTGGTACCGCTTTTGGGCTTAAACCGCGCTTATGTCAAGCAAGGCTTAAAAGTCATTTCAAATCGCCAGAATTTAGGCTTGACGACATTGATTGACAATTCATCGATTAAAGAGCGGCCGACGGTTTATCATTTGGGATATGTTTTAGGCCCGCGTATCAATGCCGGCGGCAGAGTAGGGGATTCGTCGGTCGGGCACAGGTTGTTGTGCACTCAAAGTCCCTCTGAAGCTTTGGAATTGTCAACAAAGCTCAACGAATTTAATGCCGAACGCAAAGATATTGAAGCGCACGTCTTAAATGAGGCTTTGGAACAGTTGGAGGGAAAACCGCAAACTTATCCGATGGCTTTTGTGTATGGAAATACTTGGCATCAGGGCGTTATCGGTATTGTGGCCGGAAAATTAAAAGAGCGGTATCATTTGCCTGCATTTGTGATGAGTATTGAAGAAGACGAAGTCAAAGGTTCGGCTCGCTCGATTGAGGGGCTTGATTTAGGTGCGCTGATTATGACGGCCAAAGAAAAAGGTCTTTTAACCAAAGGCGGCGGGCATATGATGGCGGCCGGTTTTTCGTTAAATGAAGATAAAATTGAAGATTTTAAGCGTTTTGTCGGTGAATATATCAAACAAAAATTGTCTGCAGATGAATTAGTGCCGAGTATCGATTTTGATGCGGTGCTGAGCTTTGACGGTGCAACGCTTGATTTGGCTGAAAAGCTTTCTGTTTTGGCGCCGTTCGGTGCTTCTCATGCGGAGCCGAAAGTGGTGATTGAAA
Source organism: uncultured Pseudomonadota bacterium (assembly GCA_902767055.1). GTDB lineage: Bacteria > Pseudomonadota > Alphaproteobacteria > RF32 > CAG-239 > UBA1254. The sequence goes on along the minus strand of CACXFX010000147.1, from coordinate 1,661 downwards.
AAATAAAAATCATTAAACCATCAATTGTCGGTGACGGACATGTGAGGTGTTTTTTGGCACCTGTTTTAGGGAAGGGAAGCTTAAAAGCCATTTGTTTTAAGTGTGTTGATAATATGATTGGCAATGCACTTTTAAATCCGAACGATCGAGTTTTTGATGTTTTGGGCACTTTGAAAATTGATGCCTGGATGAACAACAAAACATTGCAATTTGTCATTGAAGATTTAATGGAGGTTTAAGGTTATGGCAAAGAAAAAAACAAAAATTAAAGAACAAAAACCCTCATGGGTGGTGCGTTTTTTGAGTAAAATCAAGACTTATCTGTTTACCGGTATTTTGGTGACGGCTCCTGTCGGGATGACGTTTTATATCGCCTTTAAGCTGATTGTATATATTGATAAATGGTCAAATGCGATTGTGCCTGAAAAATTTCGTTTCAGCCAATATTTGAAGTTTGATGTACCTGGGCTCGGGGTTGCGGTGATTGTGACGGCGCTTGTTTTGATCGGTATGTTTACGACAGGTTATGTCGGGCGCTTTTTTGTCAGATTAGGCGAAAAAATCTTATCGAAAATGCCTTTTATCTCAAGTGTTTATAACCTCTTAAAGCAGGTTTTCGAGACATTTTTTTCGGGCAAAAAACAATCGTTTAATCAGGTCGTTTTGCTTGAATATCCGAGAAAAGGTATTTGGGTTTTGGGCTTCGTCAGTGCCAAAACGGGCGGTGAAATCGGCAAAAAAATCGACGGTAAAGTCTTGAACGTGTTTGTTCCGACGACACCAAACCCGACATCCGGCTTTTTGATTTTTGTACCCGAAAGCGAAGTAATCAAGCTCAAAATGTCGGTTGAAGACGGTTTGAAGCTTGTCATATCTTGCGGGATTGTGACGCCAACGGATATCAAAGAAAAGATGCAAATTAAAAAATAGCGCGATTTTTTGGTTTAAAAAAGCGTTGCCGAGATGACTAAAATTCCATCCTTTTTGTAAAACGATACATCGTATGTCGATTAACCTTAAAAATACGGGAAATCTCAGTGCGAGATAAACCTTGGTTTAGCATATTTTGAATGCGTTTGATGTTTTTGGAAAGCTTTAGTTCTTTACTCTTTGCATTAGAAGGACGACCGAGCTTAACGCCTTGTGCTTTTTTAGAGGTCAGTGCCGCTTTGGTGCGCTGGCTGATAAGGTTGCGCTCAATTTCTGCCGACAAGCCGAATGCAAATGCCAAAACTTTTGATTGAATATCATTGCCGAGGCGATAGTTTTCTTTGATTGTCCAAACCTGACAGCCTTTATTTAAGCAGGTTTGTAAAATACTCATGACTTCTAAAAGTGAACGTCCCAAACGAGATATTTCTGTTGTGATGAGAATATCATTTTGTTGTAATTGAGTAAGTAATATACCAAGTTTTCTTTTGCTTAAAGGTTTTCGAGATGAAATCGATTCTTCCGTCCATTGATCGATTTTGAGATGTTGGTTGTCGGCAAAATTTTGTATTTCATATTCCATATGTTCAAAAGCTTGTTTTTCAGTACTTTTTCTGATGTAAGCATAAATCATTTGTTTTAGTCCTTTTGTTGTTGTCACCACTCTAAATTGTCACACCTTCGAGGACGCAAGTCCGAGGATAAGGTGTCCACAATGTTTTTTTCTCATG
>CACXFX010000146.1 GCA_902767055.1 uncultured Pseudomonadota bacterium | reverse complement strand
TTATCACAACTTGAGCCTTGGCAAATACCTTTAGCCTCCAAAACATCGCGTTTGCATTCATTTAAAATTTTTGTACATTCGTTCGTAGTACCTACCATATCGGTAGCTGTTAAATAATATTTACCGTCTAAAACATAGACACCACCCTGTTTTTGATAAGGCACAATATTTTCAGAGCCTTTGCCTTCACAAGGCGATGTTGCAGTACAATAAATAACGGCTGAACTTTCATTAAAGGCTCCGTCACCGATTGATGTTACCCCGTCCGGGATGACAAGATTTTCTAAATTTCCTGAACCATAAAAAGCTTTAGCTCCGATAGAAGTAACAGAATCCGGAATATTGATATTTTCAAGATGGAAAAGACAGGTAAAAGCATGATCACCGATTGTCGTGATGGAGTTTGGCAATGTAATACTGGTCAAACCGTCATCATAAGCAGCAAAAGCTCGATAAACCGCTGTTACGGAATCTGAAATTGTAATATTTTTCAAATTTTCCATACGTTGAAAAGCTCGAGCACCGACACTGTTTAATCCGGAAACAACGACATTTTCGACTTCAGAAGCGATATCGTTCCATGGCCGTATATTTAATTGAGCTTGAATATCGACATTGCCCATAATAACATCACCCTTCGGACCATAATCTTTCATTTCTCCCGAACCTGTGATTGTTAAAGTTTTTGTCGTTTCATTGAAACTCCAGTTGCAATCATCGCCACAAGTACCAAAATCAGCATAAGTTTTTGCTAAACTCAAGGCTGTTGTTGCCAATAAAGTTATTAAAAAAAGTTTATTTGTCATAACTAAAACTCCTTATCGATATTGTCTATATAAAAAAATTTCCGTTCAATTATCAAAACGGAAGAGGAGCTACTAAACTGTCGACTACAGTTCGTTTTATTCGTACAACAAAGTGTCTTATATCAACGACTCCTCTCTCAAGGAGTATTTAGTCGAAAGTGTTTAGTAAACACCGCAACCATTTTGGTTACATTTTTATTGTGTCATAAAAAATGGGTGATGTCAAATGAAAAAAAACATCTCTTGATTTATTTTTTGTTTTCGGTTATGAGGATAAAAAAATAAAAGAGGTTATGATGTTTGATATTTCAACACCGAGATTTTTCGGCCGGCGTAAAGGAAGAACCATTCGAAAAGCAAAAAGTTTTTTGCTCGAAAATTTTTTGAACGCTGTCAAAATTGATGAAAATACCATTTTTGATAAAGATAAACTTTTCAGCTCGCCGGTGGATGAGGTTCATCTTGAAATCGGATTTGGTGACGGTGCGCATCTGGCCGGCATTTCACTGATGAATAAAAATATCGGTTTTGTCGGTGTTGAGGTTTTTCAAAACGGCATTGCTCACCTTTTGACCCTGATGACAGGCATCAAAGATGCCGCTCATCGTACTCAAGACATCTCTCTTTTGCCTCAAAGGGCGGATAATGTGCGTATTTTTGATGATGATGTGCGATTGCTTTTTTCTCAAATTCCGGATAATTTTTTTGATAAAATTTATTTGCTTTTTCCGGATCCGTGGCCCAAAAAACGCCATGCCGATCGGCGCTTTGTCAATCCTCAAAACTTAGTTGAGCTTGCTCGAATCTTAAAAAAAGGCGGTATTTTACAGATAGCCACCGATCATAAGGTATATAAGCACCATGTTTTGCATACAATGGCTCAAAATAAAGATTTTATCTGGACGGCAAAAACTTCAGACGATTGGCGCTATCCGCCAAAAGATTGGGTCGAAACAAAATATCAGAAAAAAGCGATTCGCGAAGGACGTCGCCCGGTCTTTTTTGAATATCAGAAAATTTAATTTTTCCATAAGATAACCCCGCGCCTGAAATAAACGCGGGGTAAATTGTGTGTGACACCTACTTGATAAATTCCGAAATATCGGGAACTTTATCGAGGTGCGCCGGGGTCAGATCGCTGGCCTTGAGGCTGTTCAAGAGGTCTTTTAAGGCCTCTTCATTGTCCTTGGCCAGTTCCGGATACTTTTTGAGCATCTCAAAGAATGCCGGAAAACTGAACTGATCCGAATGATAGGCAACAGCTACCGTGTGCGGGAAATTCTTCTTGAGCCAGGCCCTGAGATTTTTCATCGCCGTGTCGATTGAGCTGAAAGCGGCATTGCGTGCTGCATACCAGTCATTAACGAAATATTCGTTGATTTTGCTGGTCGGGAAGCGCAGAAGGATATTCCTCGTTGTCTGCATAGAGGCGTAGGCAGCCTCAAAATTTTTAAAATTTTTCATAAAAAACAGATTTATAGGATTTGACATAATGTGCTTTTGATAGTCTGATTTTATACAAAAAAATATCTTTGTCAATAATTTTTTTATGATTTTTTCGTTTGTGCGCACTTTTTTTGCTTTACAGTTTCAAAAAAATCATTTATATTTGTCTAAAATAATGAAGGGTATTTTTTTTAAAATGAATAAACGGCAAAATATCATCTCTTCTATTGAAGCGCAAAAAGAACGTATGCGCCGTGAGCGCGAGGTTCGCCAAAAGCAGGGCGATGCTGTTTCCGGCGTTGTTGTTGCCTCTAAAATTGCCAATTCCATTTCAAAAGGTTATATCGACAGTGTTTTTGACACGCCAACGAACCCTGATGAATATCAAAAGTTGATGCAAGAGCTTACCGACAGCGTTCAACGTGCCGAAAAAATCAGAGATAACGTGACGATTTTGACCGTTCCGCCGACCCAAAAATTAATACCGGGCAAACTGACAGTGATTAATCTGCCGGGTAACGGTACGTCATTGACAGATAATGACCGCAATCCGTTGTCTCAAATGCGGGTTAAAGTTGCCGCCGAAAAAGGCGTTGCTCAATTTTTTGATTTTCTAAAAGACGATATTGATGTTAAACCCGCTGATTGCCAAACCGTCGGATGTTATTATTCGCATAAAGTAAACGAATTGATTGAACAGCACAACGCCTGTGGCATTTTGCACGAGGGAATTGTTGAATTTTCAAGTATTTTTGATGATTTAATTTCCAAAAACGGGCAAAAAATAGATGCAAAAGAGGCCGTTGCCAATATGCAAAATGTTATATTGCGCGGGCAGTGCTTCGGTACACTTGTGGCCGCCGAGTTGGAAAAATGCCTTTATATGAAACTGGCAAAACTCGGGTACACCGACAAAGAATGTCAACAAATTTTATCGGCTCCGACGGCTGTTTTTTCAAGTTCACCGGTTGCGATGGACAGACAGCCGCAATTTTTTAAAACTGTTGCCTATGCCAATGCCGCAGACACTTTGATTCCGACAATTGCCGGTTCACCGCAATATAAAGACGTTGTCGGTTTTTCAAAGGAAGATGTTGCTTCTGAAAATCGTCAGATCAGAATGATTCAAAAAGCCAAAAATTATAAGCTTCTTGTTTGCTCATCGCTTGAATTTCCGGATATGCAAAAATTAAGAGATTATGTTGCTAAAACCTATCATCTTTCAGATGAAGCACGAATACAGGCGCATATTACCACTATTCTTAAAGGTCATGCTTTTAATGCCGTTACAAATGCCATTGACGAAGATTCCGTTTTTATGAAAACTTTGTGTTCAGAGGTTAAAAAAATGATGGCTGAACCGGTTAGGCAGGTTGTTGAAAATTATCGATTGGGTACACTTGATTTCAGACCGAAAATCTTCGATTCGCCGCTTTATATTCAGGCCAAAAAGGCAAAAAAACAAGACAGAACATTTGTATATTAAAGATGCCAGAACGGGATATGAAAAAAAGCGATTGATGACGTGTAGTCATTTCCGCTAAAAGATATTAAAATCATCACGGAACCGAATGTCGACCCGACTATCTCAACATATCCCGAATATTGATGAATGTGATGGCACGGTGACATGCATTTGCCTCTAACGGATAATGATAGCATTGTTCCGGTCGGATATTTATAAGAAAAGCAATTACAAACCTTCTTTTTCGATAATCATCAAAAAATCGGACAATTTGATGGAAAGCGCCTTTGACATCATGAGTAAAATATAAAATGAAGGTTGCTTTTTATGGTTGAAAATGTAGCTCAAGTGGGCTTCGGTAATACCGCTTTTTTGAGCTAAAGCATAGTTTGTGATATGTCTTTTATTCATATCTTCTTTAATCAGGTCGATCAAACGATCACACAATTTTTGAGCTTCTAAAATCTTCATTGTAAAAGAAGAATAATGTGACTTGATTTTTATTTAATACTTAATTATAGTTAAGTATTGATAACTTCAAATTATTTTAAAATTTATAGGAGAAAGAATATGAAAAATTCGTTATTGATAACAGGTTTGATGGTAGGTGTTGCGTTTTCAGGCAGTGCGTGGGCTTCAGCTTGTCAAACATGTGAGGCATCCTATTCCTACTTCCAAGTGAAGAGTTGCGAATGTGATGATGCCGGTCATGTGGTAGAAATGGTTGAGGGTTACCCTCATGGGAATGAGTGGTTTATGATAAATAAAACAACCTACGATGCTGCCGGACATGCAACTTCTACGATACAGTATGACAGTGAAAATGATTATAACAATAACACACCTATGTTCAAATCTACCTATACTTATGATACTGCTGGGAATCGAATTTCTTCCACAGATTATAGCGGAGCAGCTGCGATTGCTAATAATACACCGTCAAGTCAAACCCGCTACACCTATGATGCATATGGGAATCGAATTTCTTC
>CACXFX010000145.1 GCA_902767055.1 uncultured Pseudomonadota bacterium | reverse complement strand
GTTTTTAAGGATTTGCCTAAACCTTTGACGGCGGTGATTGTCGGCGGAAGCATCAAAAAAAGAGAGTTTTCGCTTGAAAATGCTAAGATTCTTGCCGATAAAATCCTTGAGTTTAAAAAGAAAAACGGCGGGTCGATTTTGATTACAACATCGCGTCGTACCGGACAGAAGGCGCAAAGACTGATTATGGAAACGTTAAAAGATATTCCGGCACATACGTTTTTATGGGGTGATAAAAGCGAAAATCCGTACCTCGGCTATTTGGCGTGTGCCGACAACGTTATCGTTACCGGCGATTCGGTGTCGATGTGCTCCGAGGCTTGCGGAACAGGAAAGCCCGTTTTTGTTTTTGAAGGAGAAAACTGGCTGACCAAAAAGCATTATCGCTTTATCCATTCTTTATATGAAAACCGGTATGCCGTTCCGCTTGATTCAAAATATTTTAAGTTTAAGCCGACAACATCTTTGAATGCGGCGATTGATGCGGCTCGTGAGATTGAACGGATATAAAAATCAGAAGTTTGTTTTGTTTATGTAGCGCTTGAAAAAAATCAGGCGCTTTTTATTTTTTTGTTTGACAAGGCCTTAAATTTATGCTTAAAATGGAAAGCGGATAGAGAGATAAACTCTTTGTCAAGTGCCGAAATTGGGTGCGGAGCTTTAACGGGCTTATTCATTCTGCACAGTGATGGATAACACTGTTTTTCAGTGCTGTTTTTATTTTTAAACAGCAGAATTATCCCCGAGTTTTTAGCCGGGGAGTCGATGGCGGATGTTCAGGGGTTAAACCTAAAGGCTGTCGAAGTCATTTTGCAGAATGTGATTCGTTAACTCCCCGTCGCTCTGATATCGGTGCGGCTTTTTTGTTTAACAACATTTTATAAAGGAACTTTTTTATGAAAAAACAACTTATTTTAAGTGGTGTACTTGCCTTGATATCTTTTGGCGCAAATGCACAATATTATCATCAAGGGAGGTACTATAATCAAAACAACTATGCTCAACCTAAGTATTTACAACCTCAAAGATATACTGCTCAACCGATTTATACTGAGACACCACAATCTGAGTATTATCTGAGACCTTATTTGGGTATTTCATATGCTTATTCAATGGCTGATTTTGATGATGAAATCACGATTTTTGAGGATGAAAATTATAAGATATTTGATGACCATTTACAATCTTTAAGCTTTTCGGCAGGTTTAAAATTTCATCCGAATTTTGCTATAGAATTATCGTATCAAAAATCTAATAAAGCAAAAGGTTCATCAAACTATAGTTATATAGGAACAGGTGTTACGGATAATGCAAATTTTAAAACAGAGGCAGATTTACAGACTTTTGCGGTCGATTTAGTAGCTTCTACTCCTATTAGCGACAGTTGTATGCTTTTAGGTTCCGCGGGTGTCGGGTACTATAAATTAAAATATTCAGGGACGTATAGCGATGTCTATAGTTCTTCTTCAGGCACCTCTTATGAAACTGATAAGGCAAGTGAAAGTGACAGTAAAGTTGGCTTTAGAGTTGGTGTTGGTGCAGAGTACTTTATGACCAATAATCTGGCTTTGCGTGGTTTAGCTCGTCTTAATTTGATTAATACAAAAGGTTCGGAAATCATAGATGAATATCACGGGACAAAGATGGATGATTGGGGCAAATTAAATCATACCATTGATTTCAATCTTGGGCTTTTCTATTATTTCTAGAAAATATAAAGGCGCGGTTTTGGTCCCACGCCTTATAAATTATCTTCTTGAAGATGTTTTTTTGCGTCGTGCGGTGGTGTACGTGCGGCGCTTTGTTTTGGTCAGTGAATCGGCAATCGAATCGAAGATTTCACCTTTTCGGTTTTGGACTTTCGCGCCGGCGAAGGCACCGACAAGCAAGAGCCAAATCATCTTTAAAAGCTTTTTCTTTTCTGTCTTTGAAAGCCAATTCCATACACCTTTGATCCACGAAATAAGGAAAAATTCTTTTTTCTTTTTCGATTCGTTTTTTAAGTCGGCAGGTGAGGGGGCTTTTTCCTGTTCTGTCAGAACGTTATTTTGCAAAACGGGGTCGATCTTGCATCTGAAAGGCTTTAAGAGCGATTCAATTTCTTCAGTTGAGATATAGGCACCATGGACGCGTGTCAGCTCGCCGGTCGCGGCCAAAAAGAGCGCATCACCTCTGCCGACCAAATCTTCCGCGCCTGTTGTGTCCAAAATTGTTTTCGAATCGACGCCCGATGCTGTTTTAAAGGCCAAACGGCTCGGAAAATTGGCTTTAATCGAGCCGGTGACAACATCGACCGACGGGCGTTGGGTTGCCAATATAAGGTGAATGCCGGCCGCTCTGGCTTTTTGAGCCAAGATCTGTATTTTCTTTTCAACCGTTTTATCGGATAAAACCAAATCCGAAAATTCATCAACGATGGTGACAATATAGGGCATACCGCCGATTTTTTCATTATATTCGCCGATGTTTTTGGTCAGGCTTTTTTCGAGCATTTCGTAGCGCTTGTTCATCTCAACAATCAGATATTGGAGCGCCTCAGAGGCGTCGGCGTTGTCTGTAATGACAGGCATCAGCATATATGATTGGTCATTGTAAACCGAAAATTCAATACGTTTCGGATCAATCATAACAAATTTTAATTCAGACGATTTTTTGCGCTTTATCAATGAGATAATAAATGAATTTAATCCAACGGATTTACCAGAGCCGGTCGCGCCGGCGACAAGCAGGTGCGGCATTTTGGCAAGATCGGCAAATATCGGTGAGCCATCGATTTTGACGCCCAAGTTAATCGGTAAAGCACCTTTGGCATTTGCCGCAGCTTCAGATTCCAAAAGGTTGAGCAAAGGGGTTGAAAGTAAAACATCGTTTGCAATTTCAAATCCGATACAACCGCCGTCGCATACGTTACTGATTCGCAAATTTTTAACGCCCATTTCACGTGCAATATCATCAATCGAAGAGGTGATATTTTTAATTTTTGTACCGGCTTCGGGCTTAAACTTAATTTGTTTAATTAAGGGCCCCAGAACTTCTCCTTCGACTTTTCCCTTGACACCGTAATGTGATAAAATTTCTTCCAAATCAATCATTTGTTTTTCTTTCTTAAAGTTAATTATTTGATTTTAACATCTTTTCGGGCGCATCAATACCGAGCAAATAAAGGGCTTGTTCTAAGGTATCACGCGTTAATTTCGCAAGTCTTAAACGCGAAGCTTTAAGTGCGTCACTCGAAGCGCCCATAATCGGGCAGGTGTTATAAAACGAGCTGAAAATTTGCGCCAAATTATAGGCATAATCTGCAATGATGCTTGGTTCTTTGTCATTTGCCGCGCGTGTGATTACATTTTCAAACGAGGCAAGCTTTAAGGCAAGAACACGCTCATCATTATCTTCGATTAAAACTGTGCTTGGCGTGTCGTTGTTTTGTTCGGCTTTTCTTAAAATTGAATTGATGCGGGCAATTGCATATTGGATATAAGGCCCTGTTTTTCCTTCAAATTTTGCAAAATCGTCAAGGTCAAAGATGTAGCCCGATGAGGCCGTGTTTTTTAAATCTTGAAATTTGATGGCGGCCATGGCAACCTGACTGACAAGTTGTTCAATTTCGGCATTTCCGTAACCTTCAACTTCGCCGGGTTTTGGCATTGAAGAACGGACTTTTTCTTTGCTCATTTCAATCAAATCTTTTAAGTTCATCACACCGCCGTCACGGGTTTTGAACGGTTTTCCGTCTTTGCCGTTGACCGTGCCGAAACCAACATGCTTAAACTGAACAAATGGCGCAATTTCAAGCATCTCGGCAACTTTGAAAACTTGCTCAAAGTGAAGCGATTGGCGTTTATCAACGACATAAATGATTTCCTCGGCTTTCAAATCGTCAACGCGCATTTTGATGGTGGCGATATCGGTTAGCTGATAACCAAATCCGCCATCTGATTTAACAAGTATCACGGGCGGCATCGGTTTGTTTGTCTGTTCAAGCCGGATGATTGTGGCGCCGTCATCAACCTCGGATATACCTTTCTCATCGGCAAGTTTGACAATTTGTCCGCACATTTGATGCGCATCGCTTTCGCCGAGCCAGAGATCAAAATGGGCTTCGAGCTCATCGTAATTTTCTTTAACCGCAGCGACGGATACGGCTCTTAAATGTTGCCAAGCATTGTAATACTCAGTATTGCCGTTTTGAAGCTCTGCGGTAATCAGGCGGGCTCTCTGAGCGGCTTCTTCATCTTCTTTGCATAAAATATTGGCGCGTTTATAAAATGCGGATATTGCATCAATATCATAGGTTTTAACTTTTGATAAATCGCCGTCTTCTAAAATGATTTGAGCTAAAATCATCCCCATCGGTGTGCCCCAATCCCCGAAATGGACATCGGAAATGACATTGTGTCCGGCAAAAGAAAGGGTGCGTCTGATCGATTCGCCGATCACGGCTGAGCGCAAATGTCCGACGTGCAAGGCTTTGGCGACATTCGGACCGCCAAAATCCATCACAATGGTTTTCGGCTTATCAACTTTTGAGATACCTAAATGCTCATCATTTGATATATCGTCCATATTTTGCGCAATAAATGTATTTTTAAGCTTGATGTTGATAAAGCCGGGGCCATCGACGGATACGAATTCAATATCCGGATCAAGAGCTAATTTATCAGCAATTTTTTGACCGATGTCACGCGGATTCTGCTTGATTTGTTTTGCAAGAGCCAGAGCACCGTTGCATTGAAAATCACTTAAATCCGGTCTGTCTGATGGTTTTGTGAAAGCAAATTTTTCATCAAAATCAAATGATTGAAATATTTTTTTAATTTTCAAGTTTAATTGTTTTTCAAGTGATAACATTGATTTTTTTCCTATCTTTCGCATTTAAAATATGTATGGGTCGGCAGCAACAGTTTACAAGTAAAGTGGCTTTGTCCTGTTTTAACGGCGCGCGAGCCTTTGTTGTATTTGATACACTCATTGTCAGCCAAAATCTGGATTTTTTGCTGATCTGTC
>CACXFX010000144.1 GCA_902767055.1 uncultured Pseudomonadota bacterium | reverse complement strand
TTGAGCTTAAAGGATTTGTTCAATCGCATATTTCGGACGGTGTGGCGCTTGTTAAATTTTTGCATTGGTTAGAAACGCATTATCAAGGTTTGAGCGAGCTTGAAATTGTGGAAAAATTGCATGATTTCAGGCAAGAAGGAAAATATTATTTTTCCGAAAGTTTTGCAACAATTGCGGCCGTGAATAAAAATGCTGCGATTGTGCACTATGAACCGAGCTTAAAAACAAATAAGAAAATGGGCAAAAATGCAATTTTGCTCCTTGACAGCGGCGCACAATATTTTAACGCGACGACCGATGTGACACGCACCGTCGGGTTGGGGCGCATTACAGATGAGGTCAAAACTTCTTTTACCGAAGTGTTAAAAGCGCATATTGCTTTGGCTGATTTGGTTTTTGATGAAAAAACGCCCGCCAATGTTTTGGATAAGGTTTGTCGCGATGTCATGCTTGAAAAAGGCAAAAATTATAAACATGGCACCGGACACAGTGTTGGGCATTTTTCAAATGTGCATGAGCCGCCTTTTTCAATTAATGAAAAAAATTCGACACCCGTTTTGGCACATTATGTAACTTCAATTGAGCCCGGATATTATCTTGAAGGCAAATACGGTATCCGAATCGAAAATCTTTATTATACCGAATATACAAAGGATAAAAAACAGCTTTGTTTTAAGCCTCTGACACTTTGTCCGATTGATTTTAAGATGATTAAAACCGATATGTTATCCGAGACCGAAAAGAAATGGCTTAACGGTTATCATGAAAAAGTTTTTGAAACATTATCACCATATTTAAATAAAGCTCAAAAAATGTGGTTGGCAGGAAAATGTCAAAAAATTTAAAAAAGTGCTTGATTTTTGTCAAAAACGATGTTATAAGAGAAACACTTTTTTATAGATATTCCTATCATTAACCATAAATAAAATTTTTTTTCTATGAAAAGATTTCTTGTACAAAAGTACGTTGCCTTTAAAATGGCACAGTACGACGAGTTGTGTGCTGAAGCAAAAGCACTGAAGGACCCGAAGGCCTATGTCAACATGGTCATGGAAATGCGGCTCTCCGAAATGAACGGCGCGCTCAAGAAGTTCCTTGAAACTACGCTTTGCAAACGCCTCGAGAAAAAGGATCATGTGTCTATCTACTTCAATCCGACGATCGGGCAGTGGACAGACGAATTCCTGGGCCGTTACAGCACTGAGGATATCTTCTCCGCGCTTTCGCAGTTCAGCGGTCTCAAGCCGAGCCTCTTCATGAAGGCCACTTTCGGACGCAATTTGCTCTATAGCTCTTTGTTGATCGATATCATCGAGACTTTCGAGCAAGCCACCGGCAAGAAGCTTCTGAAAAATGACAGCTTTGAGCATCTGGGCGACGATTACTCCTTTATGGAGTTGGCCGAGTTCTTTGCAACAGTGCCCGCCGAATAAAAACATCGGCTGAATAGTAAAAAGAATCCCTTGTGTCTTTTGGCACGGGGGATTTTTTTTATAAAAAATAATGCAAATTAAGCTTTTAACTGCCAGGTGATTCGAACGCGAGCAAGTTCTTTATCTTCTGATTGTGATGAAATATTATGTGTTGAAATAAGGTTTTCAAGTGCTGTTTGAACAACAACATGTTCTTGGCACAAACACTCTTTTTTATAAGAAATTTCAATTTCGGCAGGAATGTGCGCGCAAAGAAAATCAGGCTCAAGCGTTTCGGCTGCCCATAGCGGATAAATCGCATTGTTGACGTGTCGATTGAGATCAATATCGTCAAAACGTGCTTCAAATTCTTTTTGTATATTAACCTGAGAGCATTCGGGAAGTTTTGCAAATTCAGAATTTAAGACACGCTCGTCGATATACATGTATTGAGGCAAATATTGAGCAAGTGATACCGGACGCTTTTTTGCAACATCAACCAAAACCCATTGGCTTGTTGCTTTAACAATTTCAGTATCATTTTCATCAAAAATAACAAAATCGCGCAATGCCATAAATTTATTCTCACCTGACGGCCATGTCTGAATTTTTATTTTTTCGTGCATTTTAGGCATTCTTTTAATTTGAATATGATAATTTGTCCCGACCCATGCCAACTTGTTGTTTAAACAAAAGTCAAATCCGAAGCCTAATGTTGTGGCGCTTAAATCAGCCGCATGTTGCAATATATTCATCAATGTAACGATGCGCAAAAAACCGTCCATATCGCATTCGTACGAACGGATTTGAAATTCTTTTTGAAATTTTTCCATCAAATTGAGTCCTAAAAACTAAAATAATGTTGTATTTTCGCCATTGTCTAAAAATGCAATCTTAATCTTTTCAAAACGTTTTAACAGCCTGTTTTTATAGGAAGATGCATGTGACAAAATCTTGGAATGATATGCCATAGCCGCTTTTTGCCAATCGCCTTTTTTCTCATAAAGTTTTGTTAAAAATTGTGCGGCATATTCCACATTTTTATCCGGATCGAAGGCATCTTGAAGACTTGCAAACGAATCGCCATGAAATTTTAAGCTGATTTGCATGCAGCCGACATCAATACTTTTATAACCTTGAGCCTGAAAATTTTCAACGGCTGCAATGGCTTCTTCTTTTGAACGATAACGATAACCTTTGCCGTTGACATTGACAGACCAAGGCCACGCTTCAAAACGATTCGTATTATGATTATAGATACCGCTTTCAACACTTAAAATTGTCTCAAGCAAATGGTTTTTGATATTATATTTTTCTTCCATACGTGCGGCTGAAAGCAGACACACTTCAGATGTTGCGGGTTTTGCAAAAATGTCTCCGCCGTTTTTAAAATCTTTTTGAGCCTTAATCGGGTGCACCAAGCTCAAAGACAGAGCCAAAATGCAGGCAATTTTTTTAAGCACTTTTTATTTATTCCTTACCGGTTACGTACAATGTTAAATGCATTAACTTTTTGTTTAATATGGTTAACAAAAACTTAATTTTCGAGTCATATAACATAGTTTTTATCAAAAATAAAGAAAAAAAATGATTTTATCAAAAAATCCGCTTTCTTTTGACAAAAACCGAATGCAGTCATTGCATTCGGTCTTAAGCGTTAAAAGTGAAAACCCAATCCGCATAAAAATGCTAAATTTCGGTAATCATGATAGCCGGACGCGTCCTTAAACGGGATAATGTAAAGGGCACTCAGATTAACAAAAAGCCAGTCACATAAGCAGATGTCGCATCCCGCTTCAAGTTTCGGACGCCATTTTTGGCGATCGACGATAAGATCTGCGGTTTCATCGAAAGAAACCCATGGTTGTATACCTGCCATCAGATAAATAATGCTTCTTTGCCCGTGACAAAGGCCGATTGACGGTGAAAAGAATAAGCTGTACTTAATCTTGCGATTATAATTGCCAAAATCAGGATGCTGAAGTTCAAAAGCAAATCTGATAAAGCTAATTTTACCGACAATAGAAACCGAGTAAAGCGGGTTTTTTTCTAAGACGTTATATCCGCCTTTAAAAAAAATGGCAGCATCGATGGCTGAATACGATCCGTTTTGGGCAAACACACCACAACCGAGCATGCTTGCGACGAAGAATAATATAATTTTTTTCATAAGAATTGAATTTGGAATATCTATATAAAACTGTTTCTTTTATAGCATATCCGTCAAATATGTCAAATAAAATATCAAAATTTTAAAAAACAGACTTGACAAGAGAAACAAAATATGGAAAAAGAGTAATGCTTTAGGCGC
>CACXFX010000143.1 GCA_902767055.1 uncultured Pseudomonadota bacterium | reverse complement strand
GAAGATGATTATGCCGTTTCGCAAAGCATTGAAGCGATGCTTAAGCGTGAAGGCATGGTGGTCTATGCGACAGATTTGGGTGAAGAAGGCCTCGATCTCGGTAAGGTTTATGACTATGATATCATTATTTTGGATTTGATGTTGCCTGATATGAACGGGTATGAGGTTTTAAGAAGCCTCAGAAATGCAAAGGTCAAAACACCGGTGTTGATTTTGTCCGGCCTTTCCGAGCCTGATAAAAAAGTTAAAGGACTCGGTTTTGGCGCTGATGACTATTTGACAAAGCCGTTTGACAGAGCAGAACTTTTGGCACGTATTCAAGCCGTTGTTCGCCGTTCAAAAGGACATTCAAACTCGACGATTGAAACGGGTGATGTCGTGGTCAACTTAGATACACAGACCGTTACCGTTGCAGGCAAACCGTTGCATCTGACCGGTAAAGAATACGGGATTATGGAATTGCTCTCGTTGCGCAAAGGCTCAACCTTAAACAAGGATCAATTCTTAAACCATCTGTACGGCGGTATGGATGAGCCGGAACTCAAAATTATTGACGTGTTTATTTGCAAGCTCAGGAAAAAACTTGAAAAAGCATCCGGCGGTAAAAATTATATTGAAACCGTCTGGGGCAGGGGTTATGTCTTACGTGATCCCGATGAGGGCGGCAATTAAAAGAAAAGATTAAAGAGCCCTCTTACAAAAGGGCTCTTTTTGTAAAGGAAAAGAAAAATGGCTCAAGATTGTGTCATCAAGAGAAATTTACGTGTTTGCGTTTCAGGCGGACATCAAAACGGTGCTGATCCGGCTTATGTCAAAGAAAGCTATAAACTGGGTGAAAAAATCGCCAAGATGGGGTTTTGCTTGGATTACGGCTTTTCAAATTCGGGCGTGATGGGCGCTGTTGCCCGTGGCGTGATGGAAAATTTTGAAAAAAACAAAGATAAATATGTTGATGGTGCTTTGCCGATTATCGGTGTCACAACAAAAGAATATTACGATCTTTATGAAAAAGATGAATTTTTGGAAAATATCAGTGAAGTTGTGATTGAAGACAGCCTTGAAGCTCGTAAAAAAAGGTTATTGGCTGCCGATATTGTTGTTTTTGCTCCGGGCGGCGTCGGTACATTAGATGAGCTGGCTTATGACTGTGTTGCAATGCAAGACGGTTTTTTGCAATCAAAACCTTTTATCATTTATAACATCAACAATTTTTTCTTTCACATTTTAGAAACGTTAAAAGAACTGGCATCAAGCGGGTTTGCCGCACGTGTGCCGTTTATTGTGGTGGATAATGCTTGGGCGCTTGAAATTGCTTTTAGATTGATTAATGCGCGAACAATAGAATGTGCTGACGGAATGGAAGCTTATGCCAATGCTCGTCAACTTGCCTATGAAATGCCGTATTTTATTAAACGAAAATTGTCGAGTAATCTTTATGTTGAAGATTTGATTGCAGAAGTTGATAATATCCGCCAAAACGGTACGGAAGTTCAAAAACAATATTTGGCCGGCGAAATTGACCAGGCCTATCTTGAAAAAGAGATTGAGCGGATGTATGACCGCTTGGCACGTAATGGTAAAGATATCGGTATTATTACAGACAAACTAAGCGATTTGAAAAAACGTAAAAAACTTATTTAATCAAAAAATGCTCACTAAAAACGAAATTATTAATCTTTTAAATACAACCGATGAAAAAGTGCTTTTTAAAAAGGCCGATGATGTACGCCATCAGTTTGTCGGCGACGAAGTGCATTTAAGAGGATTGATTGAATTTTCAAATATATGCCGCAATAATTGTCTTTATTGCGGTATTCGCAAAGGCAACGGTAAAGTTATTCGCTATCGTTTAAGTGAAGATGAAATAATAAATATGGCGCGCTTTGCAGCTTCTATGGGATTTAAAACGGTTGTTTTGCAATCAGGGGAAGATTTACAGTATAACATTAAAAAAATGTGCTATATAATTGAAAATATTAAAAAATTTAATGTTGCTGTGACGCTCAGTATCGGGGAACGCAGTTTTGAAGAGTATAAGGCTTTTCGCCAAGCCGGTGCCGACCGTTATTTGATGCGTATCGAAACAACCGACAAAGATCTTTACCATAAGCTTGATCCGGATATGAGCTGGGAGAGGCGTCATGAGTGTCTGATGATGATTAAAGAGCTTGGTTATGAGCTCGGTTCAGGCATTATGGTGGGGCTTCCGGGGCAAACGATTGAATCGATCGCCGATGATCTGCTTTATTTAAAGAAAATCGGGATAGATATGGCAGGAATCGGTCCTTTTATTCCTCATCCCGATACGCCTTTGAAGGACGAAAAGGGAGGAACTTTAAGTTTGGCATTGCGCACAATGGCTGTGATGCGCCTTTTAATGAAAGATATTAATATACCAGCGACAACAGCAATGGAAAGTCTGCATCCTCAAGGGCGAATAATGGCGCTTCAAGCAGGTGCCAATGTCGTTATGCCGAATGTCACCGAAGGCGAATATCGCAAGTTTTATGAACTGTATCCGAATAAAATTTGTGTAAACGAACAACCGCGTCAATGCCGCACATGTATTGCTATGAAGATTGAAAGTATCGGTCGAAAAGTCGGTACAGGTTATGGCGGACACAACAACAAACAACCGATTAAACTGTGAATATTTATTAAAAAAATTGTAAAAAAACGCCTCTCGCTTGTAGTCAAACCTACTTTCTCGTAGGTTCGAATGAATCTCATATTTCGACCAATAAAAAATACCACCCTTTCAGGCGGTATTTTTTTACTGGTCGTGTATATGGCACGTTTTAAAGGAAAGCCCCGGTTCCGAGCTCCCTTGGTCATAAAATGCGAACTCCCAGTCCGCTTGGTGTTTTTGACGGAATGCAACTATAGGTGTTTATCAGGTCAGAGATAATTAACACGTCAAAAACTGTCGCAATTTGCTCTTATAATATAACCGTTTTGAGCAAATGGTTTATTATAGGAGCAGAAAATGAGCGAAATTGTCAGACCGAACAACCATATTTCCACAATTATGAAAGAATATGTGGAAGAACTGGAGTTTAAATATCAAAATCCGGACAAATTATGCGGTATCTCTACCGGTTATGATTGTTTAGATTATAAATTAGACGGCTTGAAATACGGAGAAGTGACGATTATCGGCGGTCGG
>CACXFX010000142.1 GCA_902767055.1 uncultured Pseudomonadota bacterium | reverse complement strand
TAGCCTTTGCCATTGTGGCAACAGATGCGCCAAGCATCAAAGTTGTAATCAATAATGAATTTTTCATATCCTTGTCTCCATAAAAAACTTAACTATATTTAGACCGCGCCTTTTTAAGGAGCGGACGGGGTCGTGAAGAAATCATGTAGTAGGAAATGACTCCGATGACCTTTAGAACAAAATTCTTGAACATCTCTCATCGGTACCCCGACCAAATCGGGGATAATCAGGCTTTTCTTAAAAAAAAGAAATACACCTAAATAGAACAGTGTATCCATCACTGCCTACCACAAGAGCTTCTTCACAGCTCCGCACCTTATCAAGGCACTTGATAAGAAAATAACTTCCTTACCCATTGTTATTTAAGCATAAGATTTATTGATTGTCAAATAAAAAAGTTATTTTTGGCATAAACACTCAAATTCTTTTAAGTTTTGCGCGTACATTTGCTTGTTTTCGCCAGTTAAGGGTTGAAATTTTCGGGCAATGACATATTGAGGCAAAAGTTTTTTAATCTCATCAATCGGTTTAGGCCATGCGTCGGCTTTGATACGGATTTTTTTGTTTTGTCCGGCCGAAACTTTATTTGTTACCTCGCCGGTGTCCGCATCTTCAAATTTTTCGAGCTTTAATTTGAGCACGTCAAGCGTATTTGGGATTAAAAATTCTATTGTTTCATTGCTTTCGATATAATTGCGCAATTCAAAAATAGCATCGTTACCGTCCCATTTAATAATTGAACCGGCAAAAAGGTACTCACCGAGTGTTCTTGTATATTCATAATTTTGGCTCAAATTTGTAAGCTTCCCGTCAAAAAAGCCCAAACAATAACCTCTGTTTTGAAGTGTCAAAAGCTCTTTCATATAAATATCGGGTGACCATTCGGTCGGATTTTTAAGATAATCATCAATCGCTTTTCGATAAGCGCGAGCAACCGTTCCGGCATAATATTCTGTTTTATTTCGTCCCTCAACTTTAAGCGAATCCAGTCTTAAATCTAAAATTTGTCCGAGTTTTGGCATCAGGCACATATCTTTTGAATTTAAGAGATAACCGCCGTGCTCATCTTCGATGATTTCATAATATTCATCAGGACGAAAATCTTCTTTTAATAAAAATTCAAACATATCTTTGTTTTGTTCATTAATTTCGATATCTTTGATTGTACCGTCTTTAAGTTTAAGGTGTAATTTATAGTGCCAACGGCAACAATGTGCGCATTTGCCCTTATTGGCACTGCGATCGGCCAAAAAGTTTGAAATCAGGCAACGTCCGGAATAGGACATACACATCGCTCCGTGAATAAATGTTTCAAGCATTATATCAGGGCAATCTTTTCTGATTTGGCGCATTTCTTCAAAACTGACTTCACGACCTAAAACACAAAGTTTAGCGCCCATCTTTTGCCAAAATTTGACTGCTGCCGATGAGCAAACATTGGCTTGGGTCGAAATAAATCGATTAAGCTCAGGTGCATTTTGCCCTAAATAATCAAAAACGCCCGGATCTGCCACCAAAACGCCGTCGGGCGCCAAATCACGTAATGTTGCGACAAATTGAGGTAATTTTTGAGCATCATCGTTATGGATAAACAAATTTAAGGTCAAATAAATCTTTTTACCTTTTTTATGTGCAAAATCAATACCTTCTTTTATATCTTCAAGAGTAAATGCAGACTGTGTACGTAAACTCATATCCGGTGTACCGGCATATACAGCATCGGCTCCGTACATGATTGCGGTTTTGAGCTTGACAAGCGAGCCGGCCGGCAACAAGAGTTCTGATTTTGCCATTTTTTACTCCAAAGTTAAATCTGTTAAATAAGCTTTCAAATCACCCAAAGGGGTCGAACCGATTTCTATTTTAGGAACAAAAACAAGTCCTGTCTTTTTATCTTTCATTAGATAAAAAACAATTGCTCTTTCAGCCGAGACCTGCCATAACAAATCACCTTTTTGGGCATCATCTTGATGAATAAAGGCTGAGCATTTATGTGCATCACCGGAAATTTTTACTTTTTTATCTTTAAAAAATGTACGGCCTTCATCTTTTAAGGCAATATGATATACTTTTTTGCCGTTAAAGACGGTTTTGTTCATTTCGCAAGAATCGGTTTGCCCGAACTGTTTGATCATCATCACCAAAACACTTTGAATATCGTATATGTCCGTTTTTTTCAATGGTAATTCGATATCAACTGTTTTTTTGTCTTGGTCTTTTGAACTTTGGCGTTGTATCAAACGACCATTTTTATCAAAAATAAGACGCTTTGTTCTTAAATGGGCAGAAGATTTTGTGGCTTGATGATAGTCTTGCGTAATAAAATTTCCTTTATTTATTATGCCGGAAGTCACATATTCTGCCTTAAAGGAATAAAAATTATCAAACATGCCGGAAGTGCTTATGTTTGATTTAAAGAGGTAATTACTATCTTTCAAATCATAAAAAACATCAACTTTTGCCGCATCAAACAGGCCGATTTTGACATCAAAGCTTTGTTTTAATGAAGCAGCTTCAAGCCGGCAGACAAAAGCACATAAAAAAAGCGTAATATAAAAGCGATTTTTCATTTTGTTTTTAGTGTTTGTTAAAAAATTGAGGCTATTATATAAAAAAAATCAAAAGAATAAAGAGGAAAAATGAAAAAAGTTTTAGTTGTTAAAGGTGGTTTTTCATCTGAACGCGAAGTCAGTCTTGTCAGCGGAGAAAATATAGCGACGGCTTTAAGAGAAAAAGGCTATGATGTTATTGAACATGATTTGACGGACACCCATGCATTTTTAGATGTTTTAAGAGATATAAAACCGGATGTGATTTTTAATGCACTACACGGCAATTTCGGTGAAGATGGTGAAATCCAAGGGTTGCTTGATATGCTTCAAATACCCTATACCCACTCTGATTTAAAAGCTTCTGTTTTGGGTATGAATAAAGAACTGGCCAAACAAATTGCTTTAAGAAACGGCGTGCAAACGGCGCCTTTTGAAGTGATGACTTATAGGCAATTTCAAGCAAACGGTACGCAGCTTGATATGCCTTATGTCGTTAAGCCGGCTTCCGACGGTTCAAGCGTCGGCGTTTTTATTGTGCGTCAAAAAGAAGATTTAGAACAAGTCAATTATCCTGATGAAAATACATCTTTAATTGTTGAAAAATATATTTCGGGACGTGAATTGACGGTTGCAATTGTTAAAGATAAAGCTTGTGCCGTCACTGAATTAAGACCCAAAAAAGCTTTTTATAATTACAAAGCAAAATACACCCCCGGAGCGACTGAACATATCTTGCCGGCAAATCTGCCGTCAGATATTTATCAAAAAGCACTTGACAATGCATTCAAAATGCATCACTTTCTTGGATGTCATATCGTTTCTCGTTCTGATTTCAGGTATAACGAAGATGACGGCCTTGTTTTTTTAGAGATTAATACCAATCCCGGAATGACGCCGTTATCACTTGTACCCGAACAGGCAAAATATGTCGGAATTTCGTATGAAGATTTATGTGCAACATTAGTGGAGAATGCTGTATGCAGGAAAATAGGGTAGTTGTTATTGCCGGACCGACGGCAAGTGGAAAATCGGCATTGGCTGTTGATATTGCGGAGCAGATTAACGGTGTCGTTATCAACGCCGATTCAATGCAGGTTTATAAAGATATGCCAATCATTACGGCTGCGCCTTCAGCCCAAGATAAAGCAAGAGTCCCTCATAAACTTTTTGAAATTTACGACCTCCAGTTTCGCGGCAATGTTGTTGATTGGTTAACACGTGCAGCCGAGGAAATCAGAAATACATGGAAAGAAGGAAAAATGCCCGTTGTAGTTGGCGGTACGGGGCTTTATATCGACAACTTAATTAACGGTACAACACCTATTCCCGAAACGCCGGATAAAATCAGAGCACATGTTCAGCAATTGATTGATGACGGGCAGTTGGGTTTTATTGTTGAAGAACTCAAAAAATGTGATCCGAAAACAGCTCAAAAATTAAATCCGAACGATGTTTCACGTATTAAACGTGCTTATGAAGTCTATCTTCATACCAAAAAGCCGATTTCCGTATGGCATAAAGAACCTCTTATCAATTATTTACCTGAGGCTAAATATTTTGTGATTAAAATTTGTCCGTCGGTCGAAGAATTGGATCAGCGTGCATTTGACCGTTTTGATGAAATGGTTAAAGCCGGTGCGATTGATGAAGTTCAAAAGCTTTTTAAGCTCAAATTATCGCCCAATCTTCCGTCAATGAAAGCTTTAGGCGTTCCGGAGCTGATGGATTATTTTAAGGGCAGGGCAAACGTGTATGTCGCCGTGCAAAATGCAAAATTGCATACGCGCCAATACGCTAAACGTCAGCGTACTTGGTTTAAAAATCGATTGCAGGCCGATTTTGTTTATCCTAAATGCTATAAAGGCTATTTTCCTAAAGAAATTATTGAGCTTTTAAAGTAAGAGCGTCATTTACAAAAGTCGATGGAAAACTTTTCGATATATTTTCATATTCCTTATTGTAAAAGCAAATGCCCATATTGTGATTTTTTTAAAAAAGTTGAAAAAAACATTGATCAGGAAGGGCTTATAAGCTCATATATTAAAGAGCTTGAATATTATAAACAATTACTGCCTCAAAGAAAAGTTCGCTCAATATTTTTCGGTGGCGGGACACCGTCATTGATTGAGGCGAAATATATTGAAAAACTGATTGATAAAGCCGCTTGTTTATGGCCTTTTGATGATAAAATTGAGATTAGTTTGGAGGCTAATCCGAATTCAAACCATGATCATATGTTTTCAAACTTAAAATTAAGCGGAATCAACAGGATATCTGTTGGAGTTCAGGCGCTAAATGATAGCGATTTGCGTTTTTTGGGGCGCACACATACCCTAAAAGATGCCTTAACAAGTATTGATGAAATCCTTAAAATATTTGACAACCATTCCATTGATTTAATTTATGCAAGGCCTGAACAAAAAATAAAAAGTTGGCTTGAAGAACTTAAATTGGCCGCTTCGTTTGGTTTGAAACACTTGTCGCTTTATCAATTGACAATAGAGGAGGGGACTGTTTTTGCCCGTCGCGGGATTAAGGCTTTGGACGAAAAACAGGCCGCTGAGATGTACCAAACAACGGTTGATTTTTTAAGACAATGCGGTTATCCGCGCTATGAGGTGTCAAATTTTGCCACAAAGCCTTATCAATCAGTGCATAATAAAGTCTACTGGCAAGGTGATGATTATATCGGCATCGGACAAAGCGCACACGGACGGCTTAAAATTGACGGCAAACATTATGCTTACACCGATCCGCATCAGGCAGAACTTTTAAGTAATCAAGAACGTGCAACAGAGCTTGTCATTATGGGCTTAAGACTTGAAGAAGGGATTGATAAAGCCCATTTTAAGAATGTGAGCGGGCTTGATTTTGATGACTTTGTCAATCAAAAAAATCTCAAAGAAATGATTAAAGCAGGATTTGTATTAAATACACCAACATCTATCAAAGCGACAGATAAGGGTTTCCGCCTGCTTGATAAAATCATTTTAGAACTTTGCTGTTAGTTTTATCGATACTTAATCGATATGCGGTTTTTAGCGCCGGTAACTTGATTTGCCTCATCGATGGTATAAATGCGTTTTTTGTTGTAATCACCTGATAAAATATCACTTGCGTTGTTATACCAATGATTTTTATAAAAAATTTCTTGACTTCTGTTTTAAATTGTGACAGAATAAAAATGCAACCGAAATGGTTGCGGTGTTCGAAAAACACCTTAAGGACAAAACTCCACCTTTTCGGGGGAGTGGACGATATAAGGGGATATTCCACGAATTAGTTCAACTGAGTTCTTACAGTTTTTCGACTCCTCCACTTTGGACATTTTCTAAAGTGATTTTTTATATAACAACGATATAGAAGGAGTTCAACTCATGAAAAATAAAACTTTAATATCAATCATAATCGGCGCAACAAGTTTTTCGACAACTGTTTTCGCTGCAACGGAATGTGGCACAGGAGAAGCAAATTGTTGGGGATGCGGTACAAATTGTGTCGCACGTCTTAATGAGGGAAATTTTTCGATTTCTCTGGTTGGTGACGCAAAAACGGCAACCATGACAGATTACGAAGACTATAGAAATGTACCTTGGATTTCACAAAAGTCATCCATTACCAGCATTACGATAGATGAAGGCATTCAAAATATTGGCCAAGAAACATTGTCGGATACAACAAGTTTGACAAGTATCACAATTCCAAGTAGTGTCACATCAATCGGACGAAGTGCTTTTTATGGCGCAACATCACTTGAAAGTGTCAATTTCGGACCTAACTCAAAACTTGAAACAATCGGACAAAGTGCTTTTAACAGTAACACGGCGTTAACCGGTATCGATATTCCCGATTCGGTGAAGTCGATTGGTAATGCCGCTTTTTCTAGAGCAACATCACTTGAAAGTGTCAATTTTGGGGATAACTCAAAACTTGAAACGATCGGACAAGAAGCCTTTTGGGGCAACACAGCGTTAACCGGTATCGATATTCCCGATTCGGTGAAGTCGATTGGTGATTACGCTTTTTCTACAGCAACATCACTTGAAAGTGTCAATTTCGGACCTAACTCAAAACTTGAAACAATCGGACAAAGTGCTTTTTGGGGCAACACGGCGTTAACCGGTATCGATATTCCCGATTCGGTGAAGTCGATAGGGAATGGTGCTTTTTTTGGCGCAACATCACTTGAAAGTGTCAATTTCGGACCTAACTCAAAACTTGAAACGATAGGGAATGTTGCTTTTTATTTCACAGGATTAACGGATTTTAGTATTCCGGATTCCGTAACGGAAATTGACGTTGGAGCTTTTGCGGGAACAAATATATCAACTCTCATTTTGCCGGAATCTCTTTTTTCTGACGAAGCAGTGGGGATAAGTCCTTATGCAGTTATAAGTGACAATACAACACATTTATATTGCAAAGAAGGTAATCAAAAATGCCGTGAATATCAAGCTGTTGCATGTAATACGGTAACCTTGGAAGCATTGCGGTGTAGCCATTCCGGAGATCCTTATCGTACAGACCTTACTTTTGGTACCTATCAAAAAGAATCCGATGGGCGATATGTTTTGGACGGTGTGCGGTATAAATCATTCGCCGATATGCAAAAAGGACAAAACGGCATTGCCTTAAAACGCATTTACACCATTGAGGAAGCTAACGCTGTGGCAGGCAAGACAAATACCGTCAGCATCAGGTATCGCTAAATAATAAACGTCATGGCTCGGCCAGCGTCAGTCTGGCCGTCCAGCCATCTTCCTTTTTGCTCTCCCCCTTATTGGACATAAGGGGGAGGGGGATTAAAATATCAGCCTTATTTTTATGTTGAAAGCCTCAAAAAAATAATTTGAAGATCCCTTGAATTTTTCGGCTTTGCCGAAAAATAGGGATGACGTTTTAAATGATGAAGCCAATGCCGTCGCAGGTAAAACAAATACCGTCAGTATCAGGTACAGGTAAAGATGAGATCCTAGGCACAAGGCCTAAGATGACAGTCATCACTATGAATCCTCCCCCTTGAGGGCGTGAGGATAAAAAATGCCCTTAATGGCATTTTTTACCGCAAACGGCGACGGTTTGTTATTGAGCAAGGGAAGATTGCATCTTCCCGCTGCAAAATTACAAACCAAGTGACCGAAGAGAGCGAAGCTCTCAAGAAGAGGTTTGGAGAGGGTGATAAATAAATTCAGCCTTATTTTATATTTTTTCATGGTGTTTTCTCCTATTATAAAAAGTTGATGTACTTATTTATCACCGCAGTTTGTCAAAGACTCGTTAAAGCCCCACGCCCACTTTGGGCACTTATTCAAAGAATTTCTTCTTTGAACATGTCAACATCATCTCATAAAAAAAAATCAGTTTGTAAAGAAAAATTTTAAAAAATCGATGCGTTAATCAAAGATTTTGTATATTCGTTTTTGGGATTGGTTAAAATTTCATCAGCGCGTGATTTTTCAATAATTTGCCCGTTCTTCATAACCGCAATTTCGTCTGACATTGCTTTAATCGCACGCATATCATGTGAAATAAAAATGTATGTCATATGGTATTTTTGTTGTAAATCTTTCAAGAGTTTAATGATTTGCTTTTGTATCGTGACATCAAGTGCAGAAGTCGGTTCATCTAAAACAAGTACTTTCGGTTTTAGGATAATCGCACGTGCAATCGCAATACGTTGACGCTGTCCGCCCGAAAATTCATGCGGGTACTTGTAAAGGTCATTTTCGCTTAAACCGACTTGTTTAAGCGTTAAGACAACTTGTTCTTCTAATTGTTTGTTTTTAATATTTTTATTTTGTATTTTCAAACCTTCGCCGACAATTTGCAAAACATTCATTCTGGGATTTAAACTGTTATACGGGTCTTGAAAAATGATTTGTATATTTTTCCGAAATTCAAGCGGAGACATCTTGTTTTTAAATTGGATAACGCCTTGATATTTAATTAAATTTGCAAGACACATACCAAGTGTCGTTTTACCGGATCCGCTTTCGCCGACAATGCCTAAAGTCTGGCCCGCATAAACGTTGAAAGATACATCTTTTAAGGCATCTAAAAACGATGTCGGTTTTCCAAAAAAGTTTTTCTTTAAGACGTAACGAACATTGAGATTTTGAATTTTAAGTAAAATATTATTTTTTTGTTTTTCTTTGTTTTTCAATATATTAATAGATGAAATTAATTTTTTTGTATAAGAATGCTTTGGACTTTCGAACACATCTTTTGTTTTGCCCTGTTCCACAATTTTGCCTTGATACATGACGATAATTCTATCGGCAATTTCAGCCACGAGCTTTAAATCATGCGAGATAAAAATGACAGACATACCGAGTGATTTTTTTAAATCCAAAATCAAGTCGATAATTTGCTTTTGGATGGTGACATCAAGCGCGGTTGTCGGTTCATCGGCAATCAGGATATCCGGTTTGTTTGCTATCGCCATGGCAATCATCACGCGTTGACGCTGTCCGCCGGAAAGCTCAAACGGGTAGGCGTTATATCTGTTTTCTGCTTGCTCGATACCTACTTGTTTTAAAAGCGTAAGCGCTTGTTGCTTGGCTTGTTTTGAAGTGACTTTTTGATGTATCAAAACAGCCTCAGCAATTTGCGGACCTATTTTATGAAGCGGGTTAAGTGAGCTCATCGGCTCTTGAAAAATAAAACCGACTTTGGCACCGCGCACACTTTGTAAAGTTTGATTTGACGCCCCGATCAGTTGAGTTTCGTTTAAAATAGCACTGCTGTTTTTACCGTATTTGGCGCGGCTTAAGCCTAAAAGTGATAAAGCCGTGACCGATTTACCGGATCCGCTTTCACCGACAATACCCAAAATTTCATTTTTGCCTAAGTTAAAGCTGATATTTTTAACAGCTTCGATCGTGCCGCTTTCATTTTCAAAACTCAAGGAAAGATTTTTAACGCTTAAAAGTGGTGTCATTTGACTTTCCTCGTATCAAAAGCATCGCGCACGCCTTCGCCGATAAAAATCAGCATGGTCAGCAAAGAAGATAAAACAATAAAAATCGTGATCCCAATCCATGGTGCTTGTAAATTGTCTTTTCCCTGACGGACCAAATCGCCGAGCGAGGGGTAATCTTGGCTCAATCCAAGGCCCAAAAAATCGAGCGAAGTCAAAGCTACAATCGAATCGGATAATATAAACGGAATAAACGTCAACGAGGTCACCAAAGCATTGGGCAAAATATGCTTAAAAATAATTCGAAAATGCGAAGCACCCAAAGCTTTTGCCGCCATGACATATTCAAAATTACGTGTACGCAAAAATTCTGCCCTGACCATTGATGTCAATGATGTCCACGAAAAAAGCATCAAAATCAGCAAGAGAGAAAAAAATGTCGGCATAAAAAGGCTTGCGATAATGATTAAAATAAAAAGTTGAGGTAAGCTGTCCCAAATTTCGATAAAGCGCTGAAAAATAATATCAACTTTTCCGCCGAAATAGCCTTGTACAGCACCGATAAAAATGCCGAGTGCCGCCGAAAAAAAAGTCAGCAAAAAGGCAAAAACAACCGACAACCTGATGCCGTATAAAATGCGGGCAATGATGTCACGACCCTCATCATCGGTGCCGAGCCAGTGGATTTTATCCGGTTTTGAAGGCGTTTGCGTTTTAATTCCATAATCAACGGTATTGTATGAAAAAGGGATAAGCGGCATGATCATAAAGCCGTTTTTATTTATATTTTCCTTTATCAACGGGTCTTTATAATCGGCAGGTGTTTCAAAATCACCGCCTAAAAATTTATCCGTCAATGTCTGAAAAATCGGAAAGTAAAAGCGCCCTTGGTATTTTAAGACAAGAGGCTTATCATTGGCAATAAGCTCGGAGAAAAGCGAAAGGGTAAAAATGCATAAAAAACAGACAAGCGCGAACTTGGCACGTTTGTTTTTCTTAAAAACCGCAATTTTTTGTTTTAGGCTATTGTTCAACATAGCTTCAAACTAGCAAAAGCACGCCAAAAAAACAAGAGGCGAGGGCAGTCTGTGCACAAAAACAGAATATAAAAAAAACGCCTCAAGGTTTGATTGAGGCGCTGAAATGAAAGACAGATACAAAAAAGGTTGCCTTCTCTAAAATATTTATTTCTTATTCTTTCTTTTTTCTAAAATCGCTTCTTTGATAATCGGAGAGAGTATTTTAGCTTTATCAGGCGTGACTGTACCTATATCATCATGCATTCTGACCAATGCCTCATTAACAATAACGCCCGAAACTTTATCATCGGCACCACATTGCTCGCGTTCATGTAAACGCATTTTTATCTGTTCTTTTTTGTTTTCGAAACTCTTATCTCTTTTATTCTTTTGCAAATCACAAAATTCTTTAATCTTCTCCAGTCTTTTTGCGTTATCTTCTTTTGTATAATTAAGATAATCAACCCTGCTTACCGCCTCGAACACATGTGAATCCTGCATTTTTGACCAGTCCAAAATATCTCCAGAAGTAGAAATTAATGATTCTTTTCGCGACCACCAATGTACATCGCGCTGAAAAGCACCCAGATAACGAATTTCGTAATTATCATCGCAAGGTATATTGAATGCATGGTAATCAAGAACTTCTCTGACACCTTTCCAATGATGATAGTGACCTACTTTTTGACGCTGACCATCTTTAATGAAATACGAGTCCCAATAACCCATATCGTGTAAAGCTTCTTTCTTTTCATCTATAGTTCCGCTGTTAGTATTAACTTCTTTGATGGCAAGCGAAACAAGCGCCATACTTAAAAGTTTAACTTGATTATATCCTTTTTTAAAAAAGTCCTGATCGTTGTTCAGATACTTGCAAAGTTCAACAGCTTCCTTAAAAACAGGCAAGAGAACTTCTTCCATTTTGTCATAAGCTTGCTCTTTTGTCAGATTTTCCATCGTCTTATTCCTTTCTTAAAAACGAATCTTTATTCTGATTTGAGTGTAACATAAGGGTACGTTTAAATCAACCACTTTTTTCGAAAATTTTCATTTTTTTGACAATTTGTCGCAAAACCTTATAAATTAAGCCTTTTATACG
>CACXFX010000141.1 GCA_902767055.1 uncultured Pseudomonadota bacterium | reverse complement strand
TTTAATTTTAGTAAAAAATTTTGAAGATACATCATCAGTTGGATATGTTGCTCAAAATAAATTTATGCCGCAGAATAATTTAGGGCAGGCGGGTGGTTTATCACAAAATCCGTACAGTCACATTCTTCAATCTAAAAGAGAGAAAGAAGATTTGGAAGAGTTATTGCGGCGATTAAAGCTTTTGCGGGGCAGATGGTAATGAAAAAATAATTTATGGATGCCTTGACCTCGCCTTTAAAAAAGGCGAGGAGGCATGACGGTTTGGTGTGGAGGGCGACATTGCTCAAGGATGACATTAAGGATGAGGTTTAATAAAAATAAATGGAGAAAATAAATGAATAATATTTTAAGTATTTGCCAAGAAGCGGCTGATATGACAGCAGCTTCGCGGCCTGATGATTTATTTAATCAAAACGTACAACACAACGCTATTTTTTTGTCGGTGGCAAAAAGCGAGCTTGACAGTTTGATGCGTTTTGGTGATTGGCAGGCGCTTGTCAAGCAAGGGGCGTTTTATACCGCGTCCGGTAAGAGGTTTTACAGCTTTGATGAAACAGCCGGTGATTTTTATGCCCTGATACATAATACAATCTATGTTAAGGACAGCAAAGAGAAAGTTATCGGTGCCTTAAATGCCGAAGATTGGATGCGCCAAAAGTATGTTGATTGCGGGGGAAATGATATTTGTTTTAAGATTGATCATAACGGTTTCAGGTTTTTAAAAGTGCCGCCGGCGGGGGTAAAAATCGTTTTTATGTATCGCTCAAATGCCGTGTGTGTGGACGCTAAGACTTTTGAGCCGAAAAGTGTTTTGAGCAAAAATACGGATGTGCCGATTTTTGATGCTTATCTTGTCAAGCTCGGTATCATTTGGCGTTTTTTAAAGCGCAGCGGTATGGATTATGAAGAAGAATATAACGAGTACCAAAAGGAATTAAAGAAAAAATTCGGGCTGGAAACAGCGCCGAAAGATATCAGGCTTGCCGGTTTTGGTGATGAAAATGACGGCAATAAAGCCGTCAAAATTGTTTTAAAAGGGTGTTAAAATGAATACGGTTGAAAATTGGATAAAAAAAATTGATGCGGCAGAAGCAAAATATCAGCCTTATTATGAGCTGATTAAAGAAATCAGAGAATATTATAAAAACGAAAAATCAAGAAACAAACAAAATGTTTTTTGGTCGACAATCGAAACGTTAAAACCGTTTTTGTATTTTAAAGAGCCGAAGCCTTATATTCAGCTTAAACGGCGCATGGAAAGCAAAGTCGATAACATTGCGTGCAAAATTTTGGAGCGTGCGCTGGACTGGAATATGGAAAAGTTTGATTTTGACAGTGTGATGAAATACGTCAGAAATGACTTTTTGCTTTTGGGGTGCGGTATGGCTTTTGAGCGCTATGTGCCGACATTTAAAAAGTATTTGACAGATGATAAAGGCAATGCGCTTTTTGAGGTTTTAGATGATGAAAAGGTCGAAACCGTTTATATCAATCCCGAAGATTTTGTCGCTGATGTCGAGAAAGTCAATGTGTTTGAAGATTGCGAATGGGTTGCACGTAAAATCTTTATGAATGCCGAGCAAATCAAAAAAGAATTCGGAATGCAAGCTTGTGTGCTTTTGGATATAAAAGAAGACGAGCCGGAAGATAAAGTTTTTCTCATTTATGAAATTTTTGATAAAGCAGGAAAGCAGATTTTATATTTAACAAAAAGTTGTTCGCATGCGTTTTTGAAAGTTGTTAAAGACGTGATGAATTTGAGCGGATTTTATGCCATGCCTAAGCCGCTTTTTTTAGGGCTTGCCAATGACGGGCTTGTGCCGGTGCCCGATTATGTCGAGCTAAAACCGATGCTTGAAGAATTGTCCGGAATTACATCAAGGATGCAGCTTGTGATGCAGGCAATCAAAGTTTCGGGTGCGTATGACAATTCTTTTCCGGAGCTTGCAAGTATCTTAAACAAAGATGTGACGCTTGTTGCCGTCAGCGATTTTGATAAATTAAAAGAATCCGGCGGGCTTTCCGGTATTATTGATTTTGCGCCGATTGAACAATATGTGGTGGCGCTTGAAGCTTTAGCCACGCGGCGTGCGGATATTATGGGGCAAATTTATGAAATGACCGGTGTGTCGGATATTATGCGCGGCACGTCGGACAAAACGGAAACGGCGACAGCTGTGGCCAAGAAAACAAATTTCGGAACGCTCAGGAATCAGGAACGCCAAAATGATATGGTCCGTTTTATGACCGATTTGTTTAAGATTAAAGCTGAGATGATTTGCGAGCGTTTCAGCAAAGAAAAGCTTAAAATGTTTGCAGATGAAAATGACGATGCAAGTGATGTCGATTTGGCTATTGATATTTTAAAAGCCGATAAATTGCGTGGGCTTGTCTTGGGGCTTGATACGGATTTTTCTTTTGTCGGGAACAATGTCGAAAGTGCGATGATCGGCACAATTAACAGTATTCAT
>CACXFX010000140.1 GCA_902767055.1 uncultured Pseudomonadota bacterium | reverse complement strand
GTTATACTGTTCTTCTTTTTCAAATATTTGATAATAAGATCATATTGTGTCATTTTATTTTCTCCTATAAAATTAAGCTTTCAACACATATATAAGTCCAAAAAAAGCAAAAGTCAACATATTTTTTTGTTTTCCTTTGCTTTTTTTTGCTTTTTTTTAATTTTTCATATATTTTTGTTCAAATTCAATTATTTCTTTTATTTTGAACAAAATTTTACTTCCACCGACGAGTTTGTATTGTCTTGGAAAATCTTTGTAATTATCCTTTATATGATAAATTGTAAACTTGTTTCTTTTCCAACGTTTCGCTAATTCATCAATAGTTAAATATTCATTTATTTCAAAATCTTTTTTCATTTTATACCTCTCTAAAAATTCCGTTTTCAACCCAATATGATTTTATGCCGTGCTCAATGCTTTTCGGTGCTTTATCTGCGCTTGGTAGCATTAATCCGATGATGGCATTAAATTTATTTTGACTTGATAAAAACTTCAATAAACCGTTTTTACCGTTTTTGTCAAGCAATTCCGCACCGTCAATAATAACAGTACTATCTCCATTATAATCAGCAATCGCAAGTTGTAAAGTTACATTGCAACGCATCTTTTCCGATTCGGATAGCAATACATAAGGCCTATCGTTCATCAGAATTGTCAGATCATTATCAACAGAAACTTTTCCCCAACCGGCAAACGTACAGATGATTTCAAGTGTTGTGTTAAATTTTCCCAATCCTTTAATCATTGAATTTTTGCGGATGCCGGACATATCCAAAGCGTCAATAATAACCTGATTTTCTTTGATGTTATCTGCTAAACGTTTCGCTTCCTTTGCCGCTTTGAATGCCGTTAATCCCTCGTTTGCTTTTCTTAATTCCTCGCGCTTAATATCAATATCACGCTCGGTAACGTTGCCGCCTGATTTTGCTTGCAATTCGTTTAATTGCTTTAATTTTTCGGCCGCAATTTGATATTCGGTAAAAGCGTTTTGATAATCTTTTTCGGCATTTTCAATCTTAATATGCTGCTGTTCGTATTCTTTTTTCAATTCCTCGCGCTGCGCTTTGATTTTTTCCTTTCCCTCATCGCTTAAACCGTTATATTCAACGATCCGGCCGTGAGTAATGCACAAATTACCGCCACAATGCGGACAAATCTGTTTTTCATCGGCTTCAAAATTCGGCAATCGGTCAATTTTCTGCCCTAATTCAAGTAAATTATTACGAAGTGAAGACAAATTTTTATCAGCAACATCGCAACTTTGCTTTAAGTTATCCACAATTTCCGCCGATACTTCGGATTTTAACCGGTTCAACAAATCGCTGTCAATCGCTTGTCTGCTGATTAAGTCTTCAAGTTCAGCCTGTAAACCGGTAATATTTGCCTGTTGGCTTTCCTCTGACGTGTCAATCAGGTCGGAAGTCCAACCGGCAGGCTGCCATGTTTCAGCTTTTTGGCTCCCGTATGTTTCGCCGGTAACGATAGACCATTGTTGCTTTAAGGCGCGGCCGGTATCTTTTGCACGTTCCAAACTTGCGTCAAATCCGTCTTGGTCTATTTTTTCCCATACCTTATCGGCAATCTTTTCGTTTTCAATGTAACGCTCTTTCAAAAACGCTTTCAGATCATCTTTTGTCGGTGCGCAACCGGTTATGTTTCTGATATATTCCGAGCGTTCTTTTGCGGAAAAATCAACAATACTGTCAACGCCTGCGGCAATTTTGGAAACCGACGGCGGATTGCTTCCGGTCGTTTGCATTTCAGCTTTCGGGTATGTGATAGCAACCGCGCTGTCTTCGTTTTCAATTTTAACCTTTGCGGCCGCTGTTCCTGTTCTAACGAGCATTCCCAAATCTGTTTTGCGTAATCCTAAAATTACAGGCGTTCCGGTTAACGCCGCCGAAACGGCGTTAATAAACGAGGTTTTGCCTTGGTGGTTAAGTCCGCAGATATAAGTCACTTTTGCGACTTCAACATCTGCCTTTTCACAACCCATAAAATTTTCAACATTAATTTTCATAAATTTTACTCCTATTCATCAAAAGCAAACGGTGCGTCAATTGGTTCTTCATCGTATACCGGCTCAATTATCGCGGCAACTTTTTGTTCTTCTTCGTTCATAGGTTCTGCAACTGCCGGCGCAGGTTCTTCGTCTACCGGTTCAAATTCTGTGTCTTTAGGTTCTTCAACCTTTTTTGCCGGTGCTTTACGCTTTTTCGGTTCTTCTGCCGGTGCAGGCGTTGCAATTTCCGGTGCTTTCGGCTCTGCAAAATCCTCGACTTCATCATCCGTGTGCATTCCCTGCATTATTTCCGGAACGTATAAACGGCCGAAAAATGCGGCGGCACGGTATGAAATCATAAGTTGAGGCATAGTTTTCCATTTACTGCCGCTCTTGCTATACCAACCCTCTTGCACAGCCATTTCAAGCGTAATTTTCGGTCCGTAAACAATCTCGCCGGTTGCTTTATCAATAGCGTATGCAGTGCAGGCCATATCATCAATTTCAACCTTTTCCGTTGCTGGCAAGTTTTTCTTTCCGGCGGTCGGATTCCATTTGAAATATGTATAATCAACCGATTTATGACCTAAATCTTCATATTTGAAACGCAATGGCGAAAATTTGCCGCTGCTGTTAATCATCGAAATAATAAAACTTGATGACCATGTTGGCCGTCCCTCAATGATGTGCATATTTTGCATCACGCCAATCGGTGATATTTTCATACGATTTGCCATTTCAAGCGCAATCATTGCGTTTGGCAATTTGCTTTCGCCTCGATAAGCTTCAGGCACAATATCGCTTGATACAAGTGATTTGCATATCCTTTGAGCGTTTGCGAAAACGTTAATATCGCTGAATACATCAACAACAGCTTTTTGCTCAACAACGGTCAATTCTTTTTTAGTTTCTTCTGTCATATTTTATATCTCCTATGTGACAATTACAAAAGTTAGTTTTATATGCCGGACAATAATCGGGCGTGCACATCATAGAATTTGGATTTGCAAGCCATGTCCGAGCGGATTTATTCTCACGGTAGGTGAGAATATCTTTTTTAATCTGCTGAATAATATCCCAAGCGAGCCGTTCGGCGTCTTTGACATCATATTCAACAAATTGAGGCTCCGGTTGTGGTTTTGTTATACCGATACGCGGAACGTAAATTTCTCCAAGTCTTTTTATTATTTTGCCGTTACTGCGGCATAATAACGAATAACCGCCATATTGCGCTTGATTTGCGCGGCGTGTTGCGCCTGTCTTAATATCAAAAATGGCGTCGCCGAGTCTTATATCAATATGGCCGGATAAAATAAAGTTATCCCCAAGGTCCGCCTTATATTCTTCTTCAATATAAACGCCGGTCAGATCCGGAAAAGCATTCACAACGGATTTTGCTTGTCTGATTGCCTGCTTGATTGCAATATCTTTTGTCGGCGTGGTTAAATCCCATAAAACGCCGTTTTCAATACTGCTTTCAATGCTTAATGTGGCAACTTCTTCAAGTTCCTTTTCGTAGTCTTTACCCTCTTGACGGAGTAATAAGGCGGTTTCAATTCCGGCGTGTGTAGCCGTTCCGACAGCCGCACCGACCGAAGTTTTTAATGCGTGTAATTGATAGCCGTCTTCAACCAGTTCGGCGAGCAACAATTTTGCTGCCGCCTTTCGTGGACAATCGCTATAATGTGGAAGTCCTGAACATCTGATTTTCGTTTGCATTGTTTTTATCCTATAAAAAATTAAGCTTATGTACCCTTTATAAACCAAAAAATTTTAAATGTCAACAAAAAAATGCAAAAAAAATATAAAAAAAGCAAAATTTTTTTCTTGACATTCTAAAATAACATTTTTATAATGCGGTCAAAACTGTAATAGGATATTTGAAAATATGATAAATTTAAGACCTTATCAGAGAGATTTTATTCGAGATATACATCATGCTTTCGCAGGTGGTGCTCACGCTGTTTTAGGTCAATCACCAACCGGATCGGGTAAAACCGTTATATTTTCATATATTACAGAGGGTGCAATAAAACAATCTAATGTAACCGGTATACTTGTCCACAGGCAAGAACTTATTTTGCAAACTGCGCTTGCTCTCGGAAAATTTCAAATTCCTCACAAAATCATCGCGCCGGATTCTGTTATTAAAACCGCCGCGCAAATACAGTATAGAGAATTTGGCCGAAATTATATTGATTTTAATTCGCCGTGTTTGGTCGCAAGTGTTCAAACTTTAGGCCGAAAACTTGATGAATATAAAAATTTTTTCAAATTCATTATAACGGACGAATGTTTTATCGGTGAAACTTTAGTAAATACAAAGTTTGGATATAAAAAAATCAAAAACATAAATAAAGGCGACCTAGTTTATACCTTTAATGAAATCAGTAAAAAAATTGAACTTAAAAAAGTTATAAAAGTCATTAAAAAGCCTATTTATAAAGACTTATGCGAAGTTTCCATAAATGGTAAAAAAATAATTTGCACACAGGATCATTTATTTTTTACAAAAAAAGGCTGGACACAAGCAAAAAATCTTGCTAAAAATAGCATGGTGCTAAACATCACGCAAAGGAAAAAAGAAAATGAAATGTACAATTTGTGGAACGGAAATAGAAAATCCGACAAAGTATCAAAAATACAAATTCAAAAAAGATGGCAGAGTTTATTGTTGCGCAGAATGTGGCAAAGAATATGCCCGCAGAATTTCATCGGAAACAATGGCGAAAACAAATCGCAAATATGCTTCGGAACGTATGACGAAAAACAATCCTATGAAAAACGCTATAATAAGAGAAAAAGTTTCAGCGAAATTAAAAGCAATAGGACACAAGCCAAAAATAAGAGGGGGAAACGGACAAATTACAATTCCGCAATTACTACTTGCCACCGCTTTGGGTTGGGAAATGGAATATCCGGTAAAAACACTAAAAAAAGAAAATTATCCATCGGTTTACAAAATAGATATTGCAAATCCGATTTTAAAAATTGGCATAGAAGTGGATGGAAACAGTCATTGCGCTTTATCCAGACAAGCAGAAGACAAGAAGAAAACGGATTTATTAAATTCGCTAGGGTGGAATATTCTAAGGTTCAAAAACAAGGAAGTTCTAAACAATTTGAGCGGTTGTATAGACAGGGTTATGTCTATGATTTAACTGTTGAAAATAATCATAATTACTTTGTTAATGATATTCTTGTGCATAATTGTCATCACGCCGTTGCAGGCCAATGGCGAAACATCACCGACGCAAATCCACACGCTTATTTGTTAGGCTTATCGGCAACGCCGGAACGTCTTGACGGCAAAGGTCTTGGCGTTGAATGCGGTGGAGTTTATGAAACTTTGGTACTTGGTCCGTCTGTCAGATCATTAATCGAACAAGGTTATTTATCGCAACCGCGCGTATTTGCGCCACCTATTGACTTTAATTCAGACAGTTTAAAAACTATCGCCGGCGATTATGATGTAAAACAAATGGCCGAAATGCTCGACCGTCCGCAAATTATCGGTGACGCTGTAAAGCATTATGCGAAAATCTGTCCGAATATGCCTGCAATCGCATTTTGTGCGACTATTGAACACGCACAGCACACGGCAGAACAGTTTTGCCAAGCAGGCTTTAAATTTAAATCTATTGACGGCACAATGTCAGATTATGAACGCCGTGACGCTATCGAGGGTCTTGGATCTGGCAGATATGACGGTTTAACTTCCTGCAACATTATTTCAGAGGGAACAGATATTCCGGTTGTAGGTTGTGCGATATTTTTACGCAAAACGAAATCTTTAGGCTTATATTTGCAACAGGCCGGACGAGTTTTGCGACCATATTCCGGCAAAAAATATTCAATCATTTTGGATCACGTCCGGAACGTGGAAATGCACGGTTTTCCTGATGACGACCGCGAGTGGTCGCTTGAGGGAAGAAAAAAGCGAAACAGGCAGGACGGCGAGCAATTATTTGTCCGCACTTGCTTAAATTGTTACGCTTGCTATCCGAGTAAATTAACAGCGTGTCCGGTTTGCGGCTGTGAAAATTCAACAAAAACACGGCAGGAAATCGAATATATTGACGCTGAATTGCTCGAAATGAAACGTCTTGAGCGTATAGATGAACGCAAACACGCCTTTGCCTTTTCACAATTACTTGAAATTGGAAAAAGGCGCGGTTACAAAAATCCGTATGCTTGGGCAAAAATTGTAATAAACTCTAGAAGAAAAGGTAAAAAATAATGTCTGAAATGAAACAAATTTTATCGGAAGCAGACGAAAAAAATAACATTGTCGGCGG
>CACXFX010000139.1 GCA_902767055.1 uncultured Pseudomonadota bacterium | reverse complement strand
TTTATCAAATCAAACATCAGGATTATACAATTGCCGCGATGGTTGAAAGTATGTGCGCGATTGCTTATCGCAACAATATTTTTCACAGTGCACTCGGTTATCAAAATTTTTTAAGCGGGGCGGTGTGTTATCCTCAAATTTTAAGGCAGAACGGTTATCGTACTTATTTTATGAAAGGGGCAAGTATTAAGTTTGCGCGGACGGGGTTGTTTATGAGCCAGCACGGATTTGACAGTGCACAAGGCAAAGTTGAGCTTGAAAAAAAATACCATATTCCAATAGATAAAAATATGGGGGCTTTTTCAGGTTATCGCGACAGTGTGCTTTTTGAAATGGCTAAATTAAAGTTAAACGAAATTTCGCAAAAAGACGAGCCGTTTTTGCTTGCAATGATAACGCTTGATACGCATACGCCCGATATTTATCTTGATCAAAAATGCACGGGAAAAAGTGATGATATTAAGGCGGTTATTTCATGCACGGATCAATTGGTTGAACAATTTTTGGACTGGATTAAAGTTCAGCCTTTTTATGATAATACAACGGTTGTTGTTTTATCCGACCATCCGTATACGGGGAAAAATCGTATGTATCCGAACCACAAAGATCGGAAAATCGTCAATTTTATCTTAAATCCGGCAACAAAAAAAATGCCGAAACATCATAAGGCTTTTACAACGCTTGATATTGCGCCGACAATTTTAAATGCCATCGGGGTTGAGTTTAAGGACGGGAGATTCGGCCTTGGGCGGTCGTTATTTGAAGATACGCCGACTCTTTTTGAGGTGATGGGGCATGCGCTTGAAACGGAATTTTCAAAAGCGTCACATGTTTATGAAGGATTTGAAGAGTTAAAAGCTGCAATCACGCCGACTTATAAACCTTATCCGGCATTTGGCGTTTTGGTCGATGATTTGGAAACAATCGAGTCTTATACCACATATTCAAACACGATTATAGATGCGGTTTACTTAAATGATATTTCATTTCGTTTGCCTTTTGAACAAGCGGCCGATGTGACAATGAAAGTGCGTTTTAAGGCAATGCTCAACAATAAGCACGAGCGTCATATCAGAGTTTTTGCCAACGGGTTTTTGCTTGACGAGTGGGATTTGAGTGCAAAAGATAAACAGCCGATTGTCAAACAAATCCGCATTAAAAAAGAATATTTTAAGGACAATCGTTTGGCAATGGAATTTTTGGCTGATGACCCGTTTATTGAGACAATGAGCATCGGTTTAATGTCTTTTGAATTTGAATGATATAACCCGCCTCAACTTTACAAAGATAAAAATAAAAATTTTCTTTGACTTATGCGTTTGTTTGCTTTATTTTAGGCAAAAATAAACTTTTTTGGGAAAAACAATGACAGCAACCTTAAAGCAGATCAGAAAAACATTTTTGGATTATTTTGAAAAAAACGGACATACCATTGTGCCGTCCTCATCTTTGGTGCCGGACAATGACCCGACTTTGATGTTTACAAACTCGGGGATGGTGCAGTTTAAGAATATTTTTACAGGTGTTGAAACGCGTCCTTATACTCGTGCAACGACCGCACAAAAATCCGTGCGTGCCGGCGGTAAACATAACGATCTTGACAGTGTCGGTTATGATGTGCGTCACCATACGTTTTTTGAAATGCTCGGTAATTTTTCGTTCGGTGATTATTTCAAAGAAGAAGCGATTAAATATGCTTGGGAAGTTGTGACCCAAGAATTTGGCATTTCAAAAGACAAACTTGCCGTGACGGTGTTTCATACCGACGATGTTGCTTATGATTTATGGCGTAAAATTTCAGGTTTGCCCGATGATCGGATTATTAAAATTGCGACCAAAGACAATTTTTGGCAGATGGGGGATACGGGGCCTTGCGGTTATTGTTCCGAGATTTTTTATGATCACGGACCGGATGTATTCGGTGATCTTCCGGGGACAAAAGATGAAGACGGCGACCGTTGGATTGAAATTTGGAATTTGGTTTTTGATGAATTTGAAGATTTGCCCACAGGCCAGCGTGTTAATTTGAAAAAGCGCTGTATTGATACCGGTATGGGCTTAGAGCGTATTACGGCGATTTTGCAGGGTGTGCATTCAAATTATGATATTGATTTGTTCAAAAATTTAATTTCCGATTTGTGTAAATTGGCAGGGACGGATCCTCAAAATCCGAATTTGACCTCGTCTTATAATGTGATTACGGACCATTTGCGCTCAACCGCGTTTTTAATTGCCGACGGTGTTTTGCCGTCAAATGAGGGCAGAGGCTATGTTTTGCGCCGCATTATGAGGAGGGCTATGCGTCATATTTATATGCTGGGCGTTCATGAGCCTCTGTTATATAAGCTTTTACCGTCATTGCAGCGCGAAATGGCCGAGGCTTATCCTGAGCTTAATCGTTATGAAGCTTTAATCAGAGAAACAATCAAGGCCGAGGAAATTCGTTTTGGCAAAACACTTTCAACAGGAATGAGGCTTTTGGAAGCCGAGGCTGAAAACATGGGTGCAAACGGTGTTTTTTCGGGACAAACGGCATTTAAGCTTTATGATACCTACGGCTTTCCGCTTGATTTGACCGAAGATGCGTTAAAACTCAAAAATATCAAAGTCGATATCGACGGGTTTAACAAGGCGATGGAAGCTCAAAAGCAAAAAGCGCGTGAGAATTGGGCCGGTTCCGGTGATGAAGGTACCGAAAAAGTTTGGTTTGATTTGAAAGAAAAATCGGGGGCGACGGACTTTTTGGGTTATCAAACCTTAAAAGCCGATTGTATCGTCAAGGCGCTTGTTAAAGATGGCGCTGAGGTTCAAAAGGTTGATGACGGCGAGTTTTATCTGATTGCAAACCAAACGCCTTTTTACGGTGAATGCGGTGGTCAGGTCGGTGATACGGGGCGCATTGTCGGCAAAGATTTTGAGATAGAAGTGACAGATGCCAAGCGAAAACTCGATGATGTTTTTGTTCATGTCTGCAAAATCATCAAAGGCAGTGTCAAAACAGGTGATATTGCCTCGTTTGAAGTTGATGGCGTGCGCCGTCAAAAGATTTGTGCCAACCACTCGGTTACGCACCTGGTGCATAAGGCTTTACGTACGATTTTGGGTGAACACGTGGCGCAAAAAGGCTCGCTTGTGGCACCGGATCGGATGCGTTTTGATATTTCGCATCCCAAACAAATGACATCCGATGAAATTCGCAAAGTCGAAGATATGGTCAATGCCTCAATTCGTCAAAACTATCATGTCAATACCGTGTTGATGAATAAAGAAGATGCTTTTACAACAGGCGCTATGGCGCTTTTCGGTGAAAAGTACGGCGATGAAGTTCGTGTGGTTAAGATGGAAAAGGGCGGTCTTGTCTATAGCCAGGAGCTTTGCGGCGGTACGCACGTTTGTGACACGGGCGATATCGGTTATTTTCATATTTTATCCGAATCTGCGGTCGGTGCCGGCGTTCGCCGTTTAGAGTGCGTCACGGGTGCGGCGGCCGAAGATTTTGAGCATCGTTTGGAGGACAAACTTCATCATGTTTCAAATATGCTCAAAACCAATATCAATGATTTGGAAGCACGTATCAACAACCTCCTTGATGAAAAGAAAAAGCTGGAGCAAACAATTTTAGAGCTCAAAAAATCAATGCTTTCGGGTGGTGCGGCCGCTTCAGACGATATCAAAGTGATTAACGGTGTTAATTTTGTCGGTAAAGTTTTGCCCGATGCACACCCAAAAGAGCTTAAATCTTTTGTTGATGAGATGAAGCAAAAAATAAAATCGGGTGTGATTATTTTGGGATCTGATAAAGATAAAAAAGCATCGATTGTGGTCGGTGTCACTGCTGATTTGGTTGAAAAATATAATGCCGTTGATTTAGTCAAAGCGGCGGCGTTTATTGTCGGCGGAACGGGTGGTGGCGGCAGGGCCGATATGGCTCAAGCCGGAGGCTCGGACGCTTCAAAATTAAATGAGGCAATCGAAAAAATCAAGCAGATGATATAAAAAACTGACAATTAACCCTCGCATTTTAAGCGAGGGTTAATTGTATAAATAACCGCGGGCGAGGATTCGTCTTTTAAGCCTTTATATTATCTTCGAGTTTTTTGAAATACATATATTCGCCAATTTCAAAAAGTCCGTAAGCGATGAGGTAAAGTCCCATCAATGTGCTGATTGCAATCGTGCCAATCAAGGGGTGCTCTAAAATGATAAAGCCGAACACAACGCCCAGAACGCCGAGTGCCATGCTCCAACCCCAAGGCAAATCCTGGCGGCCGAATTTATACGATGTCACAAGTTGGGCCGCACCGACAGCCAAACACCAGATGCCGAAAATAATCGGTAAAGTTGCTGCCGTGATACCCATGTTGGTCACCAAAATAATGCCGACCAGAATATCCAAAACACCGACAAATGTCCACCAGCCGTTGTCAGCCTCGAGCGATGAAGTGATGTATCCGGCGCCGATTACAATCAGTGCCGCGCC
Organism: uncultured Pseudomonadota bacterium; assembly: GCA_902767055.1. GTDB lineage: Bacteria > Pseudomonadota > Alphaproteobacteria > RF32 > CAG-239 > UBA1254. The sequence goes on along the minus strand of CACXFX010000139.1, from coordinate 2,412 downwards.
CAGATAAAGCGCAAGGGCCAAGATGCTGATGGCCGGATTAAACCATAAAAATATACCGACCAAAACCATTAAAGCTCCGGCCAGAGCATGCCAAAAACCGGCGCAACACTTAAAGCGCATCGGTTTTTCTTTTTTGATAGAGAGTTCAACCATAAATTTTCTCCTGATAAGTTGTAACAACGAAATGATATAATCACTGCATAAAAAGTTTTAAATGAGCAACGAAAGTTTTATTTGAATGTAGGGCAGGAATAGATATATTAAAGATGGAAATTTAATTTAAATATAAGGAGAAATACATTGAAAAAAACTTTAACGGCGGTTGCCCTTGTTTCAGCAATGATTTTATCTGCGACAAGTTTTGCGGGTGACCATATGAAACATAAAGGCGGCTTAAAACAGGATATTTCACAAATGCCGGTTTCGACCGTTCAGGGGGTGCAAAATATGCCTGAAGATACTATGGTTGTTTTGCAAGGCAACATTTCAAAGCGTGTGAAAAAAGACAAATATATGTTTAATGACAACACGGGCGAAATGATGGTCGAAATCGAAGGCTATGCGTGGAACGGGCAGGATGTTGCACCGACCGATGTTGTCACGATTGTCGGCGAAGTCGACAAAGACGGCAATATGACAGTCGTCGAAGTTGATGAAGTGATGCTCAATCCTAAAAATTAAAAAAGAGGATATGAAAACAAAAGCCTCTCAAATGAGAGGCTTTTTGGCTTTTTTAGGATATTATAAGTGATTATTCATACACATATCCGTTACTTTTGAGGTGGTTTTGACCACTTGTTGTTTGGGTTGCATCCTCTGAAACAGTTGCACCCGTACCGTTGATGGCAGCTCTGGAATCACCTGTCATACGATGAACTTCGCCGATTGTGACCTCTTGGTTCGGCAATTGAGCCTGAGATTTTGGAGGAACAATAGCACGTAATTTCGGAGCTGATTTGACTTCAGCCGGAATTGTTCGCGCGTCAATGGGGTCAACCGGTGTTTGAACAACCTTATTTTCAGTTTTTATGACCTTTCTGATACCGTGAATGACCGTATCATCATCAGTCGGGCAATCTGTCTTAAGAGTTTCCAACTGTGCAGGTCTGTCACCGGTTTTCAAAATTTCTTGTGTACGGTCAAGTAACTTATTGATGCCGTCGTAGTCATATGTTTTGCCTTCCGGACCGCAATCCAAAAGCATTCTTGCAGCTTCAAGCTCTTTGCCGTTTTCATAAAAACGTCTGTTTTCAACAACAATCGCCGTCATTTTGTTTAAAGTCGATTTGTCGGCATCAGGCAAAAGTTCTTTAATATGCTCTCTGATGACAGATTGATCTTCATAAGTCAATTTAAAAGTATCCGAAACCAACTGATCCATTTTATCGGCATCAATACCTTGAAGATTTAAAGCTTCAAAATGACTTCTCAAGAAATCAGCACCATAAGGTGAATCAATCGTCGGGCGAACACCCGAAGCAAGCATACTTCTAAACTTTGTGATTAATTCAGGATCATCAATACGTACTTTTTCTTTAAGGTTGTTAATGTAATATAAGCCTTCCTTATCACCGAAAACGCTGAACGATTTACGGCCGAATGACCAAAGTTTGTTGATATCATAAATTGTTTCAGCTTTGCTCCTGCCACCGAAATGATCCATCACGTTGTTTTTGCTTAAATTGAGCCATTGTCTTTGCAAACGCTCTTTGCCGACAAAATGATCAACCCAGGCCCAATGCCCTTTTGATGTTCCTAAATCAGGGGAATATGTAGAAGGAGCCAAGCTGTTATCGTCGATGTAGACTTCGTTGATGGATGCTGACCCAGCATGACCGCCATTTGAGAGCGAACCATTAATGTCTTCATCGCCTTTGATAATCAAAATACAATCGCTGCCGTTGTTGGGTAAATCTTGTGACTTCATCCAAGGATATTCGCCATAAGGCTTAAAGCCATTACCGCTACCGTGTGATGTTCCGTCAGTGATTGTCGTTACTGAAGGAACAACAGCAACATCTCCAGAGTGAAAGACACCTTTGACTTTTTCGACAACATCATGTGCTACCTCGCCTATTTTTTCACCGATACCGGAATGAGCCAATCCTTGACCGGCGGCAGCTGCAAGTAAGCCAAATACCAAGCCTGTTCTTTCTGCCTTAAAGGCTTTTTTAAGGTTTTCATCATCTTTGTTTTTGCGGTATGCCGCATAAGCATGTCCGGTTTCATTGCCTTGAACCAAAACGGAAATACCGGCTTTAATCACAGGCATCAAAACAGCCGTTCCCAAAACAGGTAAGACACCGCCGCTTGCAATAGCCGCAGCCGTCAACGGAACAAACACAGCCGCACTCAAAGCTGTCGTCATCCAGCCTTTTCTGTTATATTTTTCGGTCGGGGTAACTTTTTTGC
>CACXFX010000138.1 GCA_902767055.1 uncultured Pseudomonadota bacterium | reverse complement strand
GGCGGATTAAGCGGCGGCAAAGCAAGATTTTGATAAAACGTATCAACACCGAGATATGAAAAATAAGATGACAAAGCAGCACTTACGCCGACAAGCGCAAAACTTAAAACGAATCGTAAAACATAAGACATTTTATTTTTTAACCTTTCATTCTATTAGTTTTTTATGACATAAACACTCTAAGCACAAATTCAAGATTGCGCGTATATTTTTTTTCTTTCGGCTTTGCATCATTTGATAAAAAGAGTTTACTTTTCAATCGTTTTCAGCTAAAAAAAGACAAAACAACTCTTTTAAAAAAGGATTTTATCATGTTAATGGAAGGCAAAAAAGGCCTGATTATGGGGCTTGCAAATGACCATTCAATTGCTTGGGGGATTGCCAAAGCCCTCGATAATGCCGGTGCAAAAATTGCGATTTCGTATCAAAACGAGGCTTTAGAAAAACGCGTTAAACCATTGTCGGAACAGCTAAAAAACGAATCGCTTTTGATTAAATGCGATGTGTCCGACAGCTCCTCGATTGAGGCTTGTTTTAACGAACTTTATCAAAAATGGGGCAAAATCGATTTTCTCGTCCACGCAATAGCCTTTTCGGATAAAGACCAATTAAAAGGCCGCACAATTGACACAACACTTGACAATTTCTTAAACACAATGCACATTTCATGCTATTCGTTTATCGAGGCATGCCGCTGTGCCTGCCCGATTTTCAACGAGGGCGGCGCGGTTTTGACTTTGACCTATTTAGGCTCTGAAAAATGCGTACCGAATTACAACATTATGGGCGTTGCCAAAGCAGCGTTGGAAGCCTCTGTCAGATACGCAGCCTCCGATTTGGGCGTGCAGGGCGTACGCGTTAATGCGATTTCAGCCGGCCCGATTAAGACGCTTGCCGCTTCGGGAATCGGTGATTTCAAGAAGATTTTAAAATATAATGAGCTCAACACACCACTTCGCCGCAACGTGACACAAGATGAGGTCGGCGCCATGGCTTTGGCTCTGTTATCCCCTCTCGGTGCGGCCGTGACGGGCGAAATTGTACACGTCGATGCCGGTTTTCATCAAACAGCTATGTTCAACCTTGATAAAGCCAAAGAATTGGCCGAAGTTTTGGAGCAATTTTAAATGATTAAAATTTCAGCTTATATTGTTACGTTAAATGAAGAAAAACGGCTTGAAAAAACCTTAAAAGCCGCATCAAAAGTCGCTGATGAAATAATTGTTGTCGACAGCGGCAGCACGGACAAAACCAAAGAAATCGCGCTTAAAAATAAAGCAAAATTTATTTTTCATAAATGGAAAAATATCTCATCTCAAAAGCATTTTGCTCAAAACAAATGCCAAAACGACTGGGTTTTATCACTTGACGCCGATGAAGTGTTGTCTGACGATTTGATTGCCGAGATTAAGGCGCTGAAAAAAAATCCGACAGCCGACGCCTATAAAATGCGGATTTGCGATATGCTCCCCGGCGATATTAAACCGCGCCTGCTTGCAAAGACATACAACCAAGTTCGTTTATACAACCGCAACAAAGCAAATATGCCGGATGATTTGACGCATGACAGGGTCGTTTGGGGGCAAGATTGCAAAATCGAACAGCTCAAGTCAAAAGTTTGGCATTATTCGTATGTATCGCTGACACAGCTTTGGTTTAAGCTCAACATGTACACGGATGAGCTTGTTAAAGTTGCGCTAAAGAAAAACAAAAAATATTCAAAACTTCGCCTTTATACCGAAATGCCGCGACAGTTTTTGTTTTATTACTTTGTGCGCCGTTATTGTATGTATGGCACATGCGGATTTTGGATGGCAACATCTTATGCCTATTTCAGATTCTTAAAAATCGCCAAATGGTTTGAATGGCAAGCCTTAAATAAAAAATAGGTGTATTAAAGCGTTGCACCCGAAAAGATCAAAATCAAAGTCGCAATGACAATCGCCGGACCGAAAGCGCCGGCACGTTGATGTTTGACCAAACAAAAAAGACCGAAAACAATACATGAAATTAAAATCAATGCCGGCACATTTCCAAACCCGATCCACGCACCGACCGCCGATAATAATTTGATATCACCGCCGCCGAATGCATCCGGATGTTTTCTGACCATAAAAAGACTGGCCACAACAGGCAAGCCGTAACCGACAGCCGCCCCGACAGCACTTTCAAAGGCGGGTGAACAAAAAACAAAATCGCCGAGAGGCAACGTGGCCGCATACACAAAACCCAAAATCAAAAGCGGAACAGTCAACAAATCAGGCAACAAAAACATCCGCTCGTCAATTTCATAAAGCAAAAGCAAAATCCAAACCAAAGCGACATAAAATCCGGAGGCCAAACAAACCGCCGTTGCGGCACTCAAAGCGCCCGTCACGACACCCCAACCGATTGAACGCATCAGATATTTTTGAACAAGCTTTTGATACTTTCCGTTTTGACTGCGTTTTAATCTTGAAACTTTTTTCGTCGGCGCAACCAAACGATATAACCCGTAAGCCATCGTCGCCGGCATAAATTTTGCAAAACGCCGCGCCATATACGGTATCAACAATCCGAACAAAAAACCCGAAACAGCATACATCATATCACATTTTTCCTTTCATAACTTAATATTTAAGAATCATAAAGGCGAAAACCTTCAATGTCAAAGAAAAAATATCGGTGATACAAAAAGGGTGTGATTTTTTTTAAAACCACACCCTTAAAATACTCTAAAGTCAAATACGGATTTCTTGAACGCGCACGACCGCTATTCCCTTGTCATCTTTGACATAATAATCACTTAAGACGACATTCAAATAACTTTTCGATGCTTTGTCAAACATCCCCATTGCGTGCCACCTCATATAATCCGTTTGTCCGACAGTCATCAAGACATTAAACGAATAACCGTGTTCTTTGATAGTACCGTATATATCATAACAATCTCCATCACGACACTCACGTTCTTTATTCTTGACCGCCTTTAAGTCCGTCATTCGATAGATTTTACCGCCTTCAATGATTTTCGGCAAATAAACCCGCCGAACGATAAAGACGAGTAAATAAATCATCGTATACCCGACGATATCCAAAAACAGCGGCATGGTACGCACTTCTTTGACAAAGACAAAACGCCAAACGACGTATCCCGTGACAATCAAAAGATTGACGACAAGCCCGATATTGAGCTTTTTGAGACTGATGTACTTGCGGCAATTATCACATCCGACAAGTTGCAGGCAAAGCAAAAACACCCATGCCCAGAAAATAATTCTAATAACTTCCATAACTTTTATATTTTTAACATGAAATAATAATCAAGATTTGATTTGATTTTACTAAATAACAACATTTTGTCAAGAAAAATTTTAGGCCGTAGCAAAAAATAACAACCGTATAAACCCTCTTTTTTTTGAGCACTTCAAACCTTTTTTAATCCCCAAACGACTGACGCCCAAGATTGACGTGGCGGTTAATATCCATCGACAGAATAATCCCAAAACTGATCATCACCGACAACATCGCCGTTCCGCCGTACGAAATAAGCGGCAAAGGCACACCCACGACAGGCAACAGTCCAAGCACCATGCCGGTATTGATTAAAACGTACATTAAATAATTGGTATTGAGCCCGATAACAACCAATTTTCCGTAATAACTCGTAATACGATAAGCAAACAAATAACCGTACACAATCAGCGCAAGCTCGAGCAAAATCACAACCATACCGCCGATTAAACCAAACTCTTCTGAAAGCATCGTAAAAATAAAATCCGTATGCTTTTCAGGTAAAAAATTCAGATGGCTCTGTGTGCCATTTAAAAAACCTTTACCAAACACGCCGCCCGAACCCAATGCAATTGTGGATTGAATAATGTGATAACCGGCTCCCATCGGATCACGCTCCGGATTTAAGAAT
>CACXFX010000137.1 GCA_902767055.1 uncultured Pseudomonadota bacterium | reverse complement strand
ACAGACAGACCATCTTTATAGACAGCCTGCAGAGGGCCGTAGACCTTACTCTCTTTAACGAGAATAACCTCGTAGGGCATCCCGTCCTGAGAAACAGCTTCGCGGTAGGTCAGATTGGAAATACCGACATTTTGGTACTCTTCGGTTCGCCACGCTTGGGCTTTTGCCATAGTGATGGCTCCGACAGACTTTCGACCATCGTTTTGGATTTGTTCCAACAGATTCTGCGCATTTGCGTTGAGTGCTACCATGCCAAAGATGCAGAGGGCAGCGATTTTTAAATTTTTCATCTTGCAAGATTTATTGATTAAACATTATTTGCGATATTTAAAAAGCACACCTCGAAGATGAAAAAAATTTTCTCAACTTCTTATTATAATCGGCATACTTATATAATATAACTTATCTTACTTTTAACACTCTTAACATACCACACTTTAACCATAAAAACAAGCAAAAAATTGCATTTTTTTGATTTTTTTGTTTATTTTTTTGTACAAATTTAATAACACATTGTTTTAACATAAAAAAAACGAGCCGAAAAACAAATCCCGACTCGCTTTTGGAGTTCAATCAATGAATTTAAACAAATACCATTTTAAGCCTTAATGGCAGGTTTGCTTTATCTTAAAGCTTATTTTGCTTTCGACTCGGCATCTTTCTTGGCTTTTGCGGCTTTCTTTTCAGCTTTCGGCTCTTCTGCGGGAGCTGTTGCAGCAGCTTCGGCAGCGGCCATTGCTTCTTTTTCAAGTTTCACGCGAGCCAAATCTTTTGCACCTTTGGCAGATGTATCTCTGTCAACAAGCTCAATCACGGCCATCTGAGCGCAGTCACCATATCTGAAACCAGACTTCAAAACGCGTGTATAACCGCCGTTACGGTCTTTATAACGCGCACCCAAAGTCGAAAACAGCTTGGCCACAACTTCGTCATTGCGCAAAAATGCATGTGCCAAGCGGCGGCTGTTCAAATCGCCTTTTTTTGCAAAGGTAATCATGCCATCGGCAAAAGAACGAAGTTCTTTGGCTCTTTGCACTGTGGTTGTGATTTGTTCATGCATCAACAATGCATTTGTTAAGTTTGCAAAAAGCGCACGACGCTGACTTTTCGGCATATTAAATTTACGTTGTTTGTCACCATGTCTCATGGCAAAATTCCTTTCTTATAAGCTATGCTTTGCAGGGCAAAGCGGATAAATGTTAAGATCTCTACCACGGAAGCTTTTACGCTCATGCATAGAAATCCGGATTCGAGGAGCATTCATAACACAAAAAAAATAAAAAGCAAGCATTTTTTTCTTAAAAAAAATGATAGATACATGAATCCTCCCCCTGAGCGTTAGCGGTGAGGGGGGAGGAACGGAGGGGGTGATTAACTTTAAAACCGATTGCGTCAGCAATTCCTTTTCTCTCATATATTTTGCTTTTATATATCCTTTTTAAAACTATCTTATTTCTATACCTTTGTTTTGCTTGGATAACATTCTTAAAGGTTTATATTGTTTTCAAGGAGGGCAAAATGAAATTTATCAAACCGAGAGACTTAAAAGCCGATTCTTTTATTTTGGATGTGCGCGATGCACGTGAACATAGCGAAGAACGTTTGGGTTATCCGCATATCTTGGAGCCCTTAAGGACTTTACGACCCGAAATTTTCATCAAAGAGCACGCCCTTGACGGCTCGGAAACAATCAATATTATTTGCACTTCGGGCGGCCGCGCGTCACAAGCCGCACAAATGTTTGAAGAAAAAGGTTATGACAATGTCGCGGTTGTCATCGGCGGAATGATTGAGGCCGACTACGAAGGCCTCCCGATTATCAAAAATTAAAAAGAATCCTCTTACCTGTTGGTAGAGGATTCTTTTACAAAAAAGGTTATATATCTTAAAATCCCATGCCGCCAGGCATACCGCCCATACCGGCTTCACCGCCGTGGCAATGGCATTCTTTTTGCGGCGCTTCGGTCACCATCGCTTCTGTCGTAATCACCAAGCCTGCAACAGATGCGGCATCTTGCAAAGCCGTACGCACAACCTTTGTCGGATCCAAGATACCCTCTTTAATCATATCGGAATATTCACCGGTCTGCGCATTATAACCATAGTTGGTATTTTTGCTTTCAAGAAGCTTACCGACGACAACCGCGCCATCAACACCGGCATTTTCGGCAATCTGGCGAATCGGTGCGGCAATTGCTTTTCGGATAATGTTGATACCGACTTTTTGGTCATCATTTAACGGTTTCAAACCATCCAAAGCTTTAGTCGCATACAAAAGTGCAACGCCACCGCCGGCCACAACACCTTCTTTAACGGCAGCACGCGTCGCATTTAAGGCATCGTCAATGCGGTCTTTCTTTTCTTTAACCTCGACCTCGCTTGCCCCGCCGACTCTGAGCACTGCCACACCGCCGGAAAGTTTACCCAAACGTTCCTGCAATTTTTCGCGATCATAATCGGATTTTGTTGCCTCAATTTCATTTTTGATTTGAGCCGTTCTTGCTTTAATATCGGCTTTATTGCCGGCACCGTCGATGATTGTGGTATCATCTTTTGTAATCTCAACGCGTTTTGCCGTGCCGAGCATATCAAGCGTGACATTTTCAATCTTCATACCAAGCTCTTCGGAGATGACCTGTCCGCCTGTCAAGACAGCCATATCTTTGAGCATTTCTTTTCTTCTGTCACCAAAGCCCGGAGCCTTAACAGCGCACACTTTTAAGCCGCCACGGATGCGGTTAACAACCAAGGTTGCCAAAGCTTCGCCCTCAATATCTTCCGCAATAATCAAAAGCGGACGCCCTGATTGAACAACAGCTTCCAAAACGGGCAACATCGGTTGCAAGCTTGAAATCTTTTGGTCATAGAACAGAATATACGGGTTATCGTATTCGCAATTCATCTTTTCGGCATTGGTCATAAAGTACGGTGAGAGATAACCTCTGTCAAACTGCATACCCTCAACGACATCAAGCTCTGTTTCCAAACCTTTGGCATCTTCAACCGTAATCACGCCGTCATTGCCGACTTTTTCCATCGCTTTTGATAAATATTCACCGATAGAGGTATCTCCGTTGGCCGAAATCGTGCCGACTTGCGCAATTTCAGCTGAGGTTTTAATAGCCTTTGAACGTGATTTAACGTCATCAATCACAGCACTGACTGCCATATCAATACCGCGTTTCAAGTCCATCGGATTCATACCGGCGGCAACGGCCTTACAACCTTCCGTAATAATGGCTTCGGCCAAAACGGTTGCCGTTGTGGTGCCGTCACCTGCCTTGTCCGCTGTTTTTTGAGCAACTTCTTTGACAAGCTGAGCACCCATATTCTCAAATTTATCTGCAAGCTCGACTTCTTTTGCAACCGAAACACCGTCTTTGGTGATTTTCGGCGCACCATAAGATTTGTCGAGCATCACGTTGCGCCCTTTAGGTCCAAGCGTGACTTTAACGGTTTTGGCGAGTTTTTCAACGCCCTTAAGCATTTTGGCACGTGCTTCTGTGCCGAATTCAATATCTTTTGCTGCCATTTTTATTTCCTTTCACTATTATTCAACAATTGCTAAAATATCTTCTTCTCTGATGATGAGTCTCGGCTCACCGTCAACTTTGATTTCCGTACCGGCATATTTACCGAACAAAACGCGATCACCGGCTTTTACCGTCATCGGCACAAGCTTGCCGTCGGGTGTCATACGACCGTTACCGGCCGCTTCAACAACACCTTCGGAAGGCTTTTCTTTGGCGGTATCTGGGATAATGATTCCACCGGCTGTTTTTTGCATATCTTCAATGCGCTTGACTAAAACGCGATCATGTAAAGGTTTAATTTTCATTTTATTCAATCCTTTAGTTAAAAATTCCAACTAATGTTTAGGTAGTGTTTCAAAACGCGCTTGTCAAGAAGATAGAAAAATATTTTTT
>CACXFX010000136.1 GCA_902767055.1 uncultured Pseudomonadota bacterium | reverse complement strand
TAATTCTTCAGCCGCGCGGCCGCCCATCAAAATCGTCAGTCTTGAAAGCATTTTTGCGCGGGTGTATGAGTATTGATCTTTTTCGGGTAACTGTTGGACCATACCGAGGGCACGTCCTCTCGGAATAATCGTTGCCTTATGAATGGGATCGGTTTCTTTAACATTTAAAGAACAGATGGCATGGCCGGCCTCGTGATATGCCGTCAGCATTTTTTCTTTTTCATCCATCGCCATTGATTTGCGCTCGTTGCCCATCAAGACTTTGTCTTTAGCCTCATCAAAATCTAAAGCCGTGACTTTGCGCTTGTCTTTTCGTGCGGCAAGAAGTGCGGCCTCGTTGACAAGATTGGCTAAATCAGCGCCCGAAAAACCCGGTGTTCCGCGTGCGATAACGGCTAAATCGACATCTTTGGCCAAAGGTACTTTTTTGACATGGACTTTTAAGATTTCTTCACGGCCTTTGATGTCCGGATTTGTCACAACGACCTGTCTGTCAAAGCGTCCGGGGCGCAACAATGCCGGATCTAAGACGTCCGGTCTGTTGGTGGCCGCAATCAAAATGACGTTTTCATTTTCTTCAAAACCGTCCATTTCAACCAGAAGTTGGTTTAATGTTTGTTCGCGCTCATCGTTTCCGCCGCCTAAGCCTGCGCCTCTGTGACGGCCGACCGCATCGATTTCATCAATAAAAAGCAGGCACGGTGCGTTTTTTTTGGCTTCGGCAAACATATCGCGCACCCTCGATGCGCCGACGCCGACAAACATCTCAACAAAATCCGAGCCGGAAATCGAGAAAAACGGGACATCCGCCTCGCCGGCAACAGCTTTTGCAAGCAGGGTTTTACCGGTTCCCGGAGGTCCGACAAGCAAAACACCCTTTGGAATTTTGCCACCCAAGCGTGAAAACTTTTTCGGATCTCTTAAAAAGTCAACGACTTCTTCCAATTCCTGTTTAGATTCATCTGCACCGGCGACATCGGCAAAGGTCACTTTTTTCTTGTTTTCAACCAATCGGGCGCGCGATTTGCCGAAACTTAAGGCTTTGTTATTACCCGAATTTGCCTGACGCATAAAGAAAATCCATACGCCGACAAGCAGCAACATCGGAAACCACGATACAAAAACACCCCAAAAAGTTGAAGCACCCGTGTCAATCGGTTTTGCCTGAACTTTGACATCATTTTTGCGCAATGTTTCAACCATTGTCGGATCAAACGGCGCATAAGTGTAAAAGTCCGTTCCGTCCGTCATTTTACCGAAAATATCGTTGCCGCTGATGGTGACTTCGGCAATACGTTTGTTTTCGGCATCGTTCATAAAATCGGAGAAAGCGAGCTTGTCACGTGTTGCGTTCGGTTTACCGGCACCGCCTAAATTAACAGCCAAAAAAAGGCCCAAAAAAATAAGCGTCCAAATCCAAAAATTTTTGTTTGTTTTCATGTGTTAAAAACCTTTTTATTTTTATTTGCTCTATATATAGAAGTTTTTTTAAATAAACTCAAGAGGCTTTGCTTTATTCTTCGCCGAATTTGGAATTAATCAGGTTTGTTAAGACTTCAACGGCCTTTTGTTCTTGCGGACCGATTGCTTTGATATGTATCACGGAGCCTTTTGAGGCTGCAAGCATCATTAAGCCCATAATCGAATCGCCGCCGACCGTTTGGCCGGATTTGGTCACTGTGACTTCGGCATCAATATCGCTCAAGGCTTTGACAAACCCTGCGGCTGCGCGGGCGTGCAAACCTTTGAGGTTTTGAATGGTCAAATCGGCTGTGCAAACCACTTTACCCCTCCAAAACTTTTGAAGCGATGTTAATATATTTTTTACCGGCTTCTTCGGCGCTTAAAGCGGCATCTTTTAAGTCTGAATTTTGACGCAATCCTGCCAATTTGACAAGCATCGGCAAATTTAATCCGGCAACGACCTCAACGTTTTCTTTATCCAAAAGTGAAATCGAAAGATTGGACGGAGTGCCGCCGAACATGTCGGTCAAAATCAAAACGCCCTGTCCGCTGTTGACTTTTTTGACTTTTTGTAAAATTTCATCACCGCGTGCTTTAATGTCATCGTCAGGCAAAAAACAAACCGTTTCAACCTGTGTTTGGGTGCCGACGACATATTGCATGGCCGATAAAAATTCTTTTGCCAAAGCGCCGTGTGTGACCAAAACAAGACCAATCATTTATTTTTGGCCGCCGACCCAAGTTTTGACAGCACCGAAAGCGGATATAACATCTGCTTTGCTTTTGACTTTAACCAATTCATCAGCTCTTGTTTGACGGCCGACGAAGATAATTTCATCAACATTTTCAACCGGTACGCCGTAAACCCTTTGAACTTCTTCACCCGAAAGTTCGACAATCATGACAACTTCACGTTCGCATAAGATGTTTTTTGTCTCAGGATCAATGTTGTCAAGTCTTACGGCAAGGCGTTCATCACGCTTTAATAAAGCCGTTTGCTTGCCGTCAAATTCCAAAACCGGATCAACCGGTGTTCCGGGGCGCGAATCGATGAAAATGGCGAGCTCGCCGTATTTATTTTCAATCATTTCGTAAAAATCTTGTTTTTCAATGATCGTGTAATACTGTGTTTCCATAAAAGGCATCCTTGTCAAGGTTAAAAGTTATTTTGGCTTTATTTTAGCGGATTAAAAAAGAAAGTCAATCGATGAAGGTAACTTATCGGCTGAAATCATCATTTTTCGACAGCATCTTCGGGCGTGTTTGTTTTTGTGCTTTTTTGTTTTGGCCTTCAAGATTTTTGAGCTCAATTTTATCTTTGCTTTTTTTGAGATTTTTTTTGCGTTTGGTTACATTCTGTCCCGACTTTTTAAGAATAAGTTCTGCCAATTTAATCTCATCGAGTTTTTGTTCACCGGCTTTGATAACGTCTTTCATATCAAGATTTTTGGTTGCTTTTTGTCCGCCGAGATTTTCGATTTTTTTGATGCCGCGTGCGGCTTGGATAAGCTTACCGTCTTCAATCTTACCTCTGATGCCGAGTTTTGAAGATACTTCTTTTTTAACAATCTTTTCTTGTGCTTTTTGAGGGTCAAAAATTGCCTGTTGCATATTTTCGGCAACAGTTTTACGGCTTAAAGCACCGATGCCGGTATCTTTTGCCAGATTGTGGGCAACGTGCAGTGCTTCCATTTTACCGGCATTTTGTTGTGATTTGACAATATCTATCGTTTCTTGTTGTTTGAGGGTACGTTTTTCTTCATCGCTTAAACCGAAAAGCAGGCGATTTTCGCCATCAGATTCGTACTCGATTTGCGGCATTTTAATAAAAGTATAGCCGTAATCGTCTTCATCATCATCATCTTCATCGTATACTTCACGCACTTTTTTCTTTAATTTTTGAAGGCCGAGCGGTAAAGTTTTGGACATTGATGTTGAATTTTTGAGTTTTCCGCGGGCATTTTTTTGTTGATAACGGTCGGCTTCAATCGCATCAATGCGCAGCGAAATATGTTCGCGCATATCAAAGCCTTTTTTGTTCTTTTTTAAGGCCTCTGATGTTATAGATTCGTCTGAATTGTCGCCCATCATTTTAACCTCAGTCAATTATGCGGTAAAATTTTACTTTTTCCAGCTGATATAAGAAGCACACTGTTCCTGCGAAATGCCTTTGACACGGCAACGATTGACAATCACATTCGGGCTTTTATCCATTGAATAACATCCTTTTCCGAGCAAGGCATATGAGCGATACAGAGCTTGGCCGGGCTCGACGTCTTCAAAAGAAAGAGGCGTTTCCATATCCGGCCATTTTAGGCGGTAACTGATGTTTGAAATTTTATTTTTCAAATTGTTATAAACGTGAAATTTCATGGAACAACTGATTTGACCGCTCAAACCGGTCGAAATGCGAAAATTGCTCATAAAAAGCATAATTTCCTCTTCATTGTGCTCTGATGTTTTGTTTTCAACCTTTTTGATATTAACGTTGCTGTTTTGTTTCCATGTCGGACGCGTCGGTGCGGCGGCCTGTTTGTTTTCGGTGTTATTAAAAACCTGTGCATGGGCATCAAATCCGCTCAAGAGCACAAAAACCGACAGTCCCAAGATGAAACTGACGGTTTTAAAATGTGTCTTTAACAATTTGTTTTTCAAATTCTTAAACCTTTTATTCGATAGAAGTAATCAGCTCTGATGTTTTGGATATATTTTCATCAATGGTCTTATTGACTTGCGCGATAGCTTCTTTTTCTTTTTCTTCAGCTGTTTTGGCGCGATCTTGAAGTTCGGCATAAGCGACTTCTTTAAATTCGCCGTAGTATTCCGGATTGCGCGAATCAATGTATGAGAATATACCTGCACAACCGTCTACCTGATTGCTGATTTGGTCACGGCGGACATTGTCTTTTTCTTCATCACCCGATAAAACGACGCAATCTTTGACCTTGAATTTAACGTTGTCAAACAAAGCAAAACATTTTTCGGTATCGGCGTAACCTTTAACGGTGACTTGTTTTAAGACACCGAGCGACGGCAAGTCAATGTTTGAAGTAATTTCTCCGACACTTTCGGCAGGTCCCAAAGGTTTTTGAGGTTGTTTCGGTGCGTCTTTTTGGTCAGGCAAAGTGCTGTCTGCAGATTGTCCCGCGCCTTCAATCATATATAAATCTGAAACACGATCCGTCCATCCGAATTCAATCTTGGCCTGACGAATGGCTTTTTTCGTGCGGTTAAAGAAAGTAGCCTCATATTCGCACGAAGTCACGACGCCGTCGGTGTTGAGCACCGGTTTAATGTCGTGAATCTTAAACAAGACGGCTTGCGATTTTGTCGCAAACACGGTTTGCGGATTGACAAGTTCAGCCTTCTTTTCTTCTTTCGGTTCAGTCTTATCTTCCGCTTGGGCGCAGAAAGCAATGCCTGCGGCTAAGAATGTGCAAAGTACGGTTTCAAAATTTTTCATAGAATAACCCTTTCAAAAAATCGTTTTTAGCAACATAACATACTTTTGTTTAATTTTCCTTTAATTTTTTTTCAAGTCTTAAAAAATCTGACCATGCTTTTGCTTTTTGTGCGGTGTTTCTGAG
>CACXFX010000135.1 GCA_902767055.1 uncultured Pseudomonadota bacterium | reverse complement strand
TTACCGCAGCGGTAGCTTATGTTATACTTGTAAGAAGCGAAAGCGTTACGTAACAAGTATTACATAAGCGTTGACCGAAGCAAAAACTTTTTAAGTTTTTGCAAGAAGCAAGTCTCTCTGTCGGCACCAATAAAATCAAGGGTTTTGGAAATCTCCAAAACCCTTAAATTTTTTAGGGTGCTGCACCGGTGCTACATTTTAACGACGATTTTGTCTGTTATTTTTTTATTTTTATAACAAAAAACGCCTCAAAAACTGAGGCGAAATTGATAACATCAAATGCTTTGGACCACTGGCGTCAGCCGGTGGAAAGCGAATTCCAAGCCGACTTTCAGTCGGATTGGTAAGCGCAGCTTGGAGGGAACGGAGATACCTCCGGCGTTAGCCGGATGGTTCTTCATTTGATAAATTTGGCAATTATCTGCCACCATCATCACGCCCTTTTGGACTTAACGAAGTGGATGAATTTGAATCGTGTTTTGTTGGCTCAGCAGATGGTGAAGTCTTTTGCCCTGTTCTTTGCGTTAAAACCTCTTGACGCTTTGAAATATTTGCTTTTTGCTTTTCTTTTTGTTGCTCTTTTTGTTGCCACATTTCAAATGCCTGTGCCGCCGTGATTTTTTGATTTTCAGGAACATTATCCGACAAAGACGACAAAAATGCCATAGTTTCATAAGGATGGGAAATTGCTGAGTTTAAACTTTTTATTCCCTGTACTTCAGGTTGTGTATCATCAATAACCTCTCCTGATAAACAAACGTTATCTTGTGTAAAAGCTTGTTTTGGCAAAATATTGATATCTTTTATACGCCTTGTAAACCGACAACAAAGTTTTGCTTCATCGCTCTGTCCTGTACTTCTGAATATATCGCTACGTATTTCTTTGTTATCATTTACAAATGCCGATAAAATATCATCAACAGTATATTTCTCTTTCAAAGAAGGAACTTGTTCCAACATTTCTGATGCGGCTGCTTTCATTAGAATGTCTTTTTGCTTGTCTGGAGAACCTCCTGTAAAAATTGTAAAGTCAGAATTTAATAATGCCTTAATGAGATTAGTATCAAGTTTCCCGTTCTTAAGAAGTGTTCCATCAATATCAACCATAGTTGTTGTTACAAAAAGCATATTTGGATTTTCAAGATAGCTTCTTTTCAAACTTTCTTCATCTTCGGGTGTTTGCCCATTCATATATCCTAAATATTTCTGAGCAAAAGCATAATTAGGATGCTTTGTTAAAACATCTCTTAATCCGTTCCATGCCTCTGGCTCTTCCTTAACGCTTTCCCAGTAACCATCAATAGAACGATTGGCATGAGTATATAGTCCTTGTTCTGCTTTTTCAACAAGTTTATCTAAAACAATATCTCCAGCTTTTCTCCATTCTTGTTCTACCATGTTTCCGTCTTCATAGACATGGCACATTCCATGTGTTGCATCACTTAAATCTTCAATAGTTGCTTTATCAATTGCATTTAAAATCAATTTTAAATCACCATCTGTCAACAAATTGCCAAATGCGCAAAATAAAGTTTCCGCACCTTGTGCCGTTAACTCACTTTGTGTTAATTCATCTTGCAAACGTTCTTTTATATATGGCCTCTTTTCAATTTCATCCATAAGTTGTTCACTGATTTCTACCATCGTCTTATTCCTTTTTAAAAAGTTGACTTAATCTTTTGACAAAAGTGTAACATAAACGGTGGTTTAAATCAACCCATTTTTTGCGTTTTTTGAAAAAAATTGAAATGCTTTGGTAACCTTAGAGCTATAAGGGTTTGCAAACAGTTTGCCCATCTGTATTTTTGAGCGAAAAATAAATATCCATCAATCTATCGTGCATTCTTTCAATATAGAGAGCAATTCTTTCTAATTCTTGCATTTTTACTTTCTTCATACTTCATATCAATCTCCTTTAATGTGATTATTTATCATAAAAAAAACACCCCGAAGGGTGTTTTCGTTTTGTGAACTAAAGTTATTATTTATAACGGATTCTGAAAGTGTTTCTCTCACCGGAAACTTTAGTTGCTTCTTCAATGGTATAAATGCGTTTTCCTTTATAACCTTTGATTGTGCCATCTGCGTTATAAAGTGTTGTGCTTCCGTCTGAAAATTGATTAAAAAT
>CACXFX010000134.1 GCA_902767055.1 uncultured Pseudomonadota bacterium | reverse complement strand
TTTTTTTTATCCTTAAAGCACAATTTCATTTTTTATCGCCCAGGTTCAGAAAGATATGAGACTCGAGAGAGGGTAAAAATGTTGCAAGACTTTTATGGAAGGGATAAAAAAACAACTTCTATAAGAAAAATAAAATGCAATATAAGTTTGATGTTATCAACATCATTATCATTTTCAAAGACCTCTTAAATTTCTTGATTTTTCAGCCTCTTTCAGCTGTTTTTATGCTATCTCTTCTCCAATCCTTGAAACTCATATGTTGTGAACAAGCACATTTTATTTGACATTTGATTTAATTTATAGCATAATAACCATGTAACCAAAATGGTTGCGGTGTCTAGTTGGCATTTTCGAAACGTATACTCCTGCTGACGGGAGTTCTTGAGATAAGCATATTTATGACGAATAAAAGAGGCTGCGTTTCGACAGTTAACTAGCTCCCACTTTGGAATTTTTCTGAAGTGTTTTTTTATTTTGTAAAACAGGAGAAATAATATGAAAAAATGGATTTTAGGTTTAATAATAGCTTTTAATGCATATGCCGATGAATTGCCATCGTGCGGGGAAAATTGTACATATTCTTATGTCGAAAACGGTGTTGATAATGATAACAACCCGACATACACCTTAATAATCTCGCCGATTGATTCATCAAAACCGGCAAGTATCAGAAGCTATGATAGAATAGGATCCAGTGATAATTATGCGCCGTGGATTAATCCGAATATAACGCAAGTTGAAATTAAAGAAGGCATTAAAACAATCGGTGAACATGCTTTTGAAAATATGAACGGTTCAAACAGAACGCTTATTTTACCCGAAGGCCTTGAAACGATAGGAGCCGAGGCATTTCACGGATTTCTGGCTACAAGCGTGACGCTCCCGAGTACCTTAAAAACAATCGGCGCATATGCATTTGATTATAGATTGTCGCAGATAAATTTGCCTGAAGGTCTCAAAACAATAGGAAATTATGCTTTTCCAAATTCTCAATTGACAGATGTTGTTATCCCAAACAGCGTCACGAATTTAAGTGCATATGCTTTCGGCTTTAGTGGGGCCGGATGGAATATGGCGCAAATTTCAAACCTTTACTGTTCAAAAGCTCAACAAGCAGGGTGCGAAGCGGCTTTGGCTTTTCGTGGTGATAATGCTACTGTGACGGTTTATGAAATAAAAGACGGGCTCTATTTTTTAGACGGAGCATACTATTCTTCGGCTGATAATATGCAAAAAGATGTTTTAGCTCAAAAAAATGCAACGGGTGAAAGTTTTGCCTGTGATGATTTAGCTCAATGCAAAGCAGATGTTTTGAAAAGAAAAGGCTATTGCAAAGATGACAGTGACTGTCTTGCAATGGCAAAATCAAATGTGATAAACTACAAAAATAAATCATATGCCTCAATTGATGATTTGTTTAGCGGAAATTATATCCCAAAACGCATTTACACCATCGATGAGGCCAATCAAGTGGCCGGCGATAAAAACCGCGTGTCGATAAAATATCGTTAAATTCGGAACAAAACAGGTTAAAATATTTGATTTTAGAGATATTTTTTGTTATAAATTATGATTATGAAAAATATCTTTATTTTGACAGGTGCAGGGATTTCTGCGCAATCTGGCCTTAAAACCTTTCGCGATACGAACGGTTTGTGGGAAAATTTTAAAGTTGAGGATGTTGCATCGATTGAAGGATTTGAAAAAAATCCGAAACTTGTGCATGACTTTTATAATCACTTGCGTCCTCAAATGCTCTCAAGCATGCCAAACAAAGCACATTTGGCTATTGCCGATTTTCAAAAACGCTATAGCGACGGAGAAGTTAATCTTATTACGCAAAATGTTGATTTACTGCACGAAAAAGCCGGCAGCCGAGAAGTTTTTCATATGCACGGACGAATCGATGAATGTGTTTGTCAGCATTGTCAAAAAGTAATTAAAACGCTTTCAGACGTTTCCTTTGATATGCCCTGCCCTTATTGCCGGGCTTTGAAACTAAAACCGAATATTGTCTTTTTTGGTCAAATGCCGATGTTTATGGACGAGATTGAAAAAATGCTTCGAACATGCCATATTTTTATTGCCGTCGGTACTTCGGGCGTCGTTTATCCTGCGGCAGGGTTTGTGATGACGGCAAAATATTACGGCGCTGAAACATATTTATTTAACTTGGAAAAGGCTGAAAATAATTTTTATTTTGATCACCAAGTTTTAGGCAAAGCCTCTGAAACTTTACCTGATTTTTTAGAAAATATTTAACTTCATTTTTTCTATTGACGTTATATTTTGTTGTGCTATTTTAGGATGCATTTAAAAATTAAACAGCGGAGAAAAATTTTGCTTTGTGATAAAAAAGTCATTATTTGGGATTTGGATAATACGCTTTATCGTATCACGCCACAAATCGCGGATATGCTGGATGAAACGATGGCAATTGCTTTGGTTGAAGATTTGGGCGTTCCGCTCAATCTTGCCGATTGTAAAGCTCTTGTCAAAGAATCATACAAAATATATCGTGACGGCGGTGAGTATTTTTATCAAAACTATGGCATCACCCCAAAAGATTTGTCCTTTTATTATAACAAACGCAATCCGGTGCATTTAATAGAGCCGTACCAAAATTTGGCCGAAAAACTAAAAAAAATCACGCTTGAGCAATATGTTTTTACGGCAAGCAATCGCGCGACATCCGAGCGTATTTTAAAACAAATCGGACTTTATGAAATGTTTTGCGACCGTTTTTACAGCGTCGAAGATTTCGGCGTTTATAAAAAGAATGAAAACGCGGATGTCTATCGTGAGTATTGTCAAAAAATCGGTTATTTGCCTCAGGAATGTATTTTTGTTGACGACAGCTATTCAAATTTAGAATTTGCCAAAGAGGCCGGCATGACAACAATCAGAATTTATTACCAAAACAATTCTGCCGCAGATTAACCTTATATCGATATGGCTTTTAGGGGCGTTGAAGAATGTGTCGATGCACTGCTTTGCGCGCAACAAAAAGCCTCTTAAAGCCACTATTGGCACAAACTTTGTTCGTACGCATAATTTTCAAGATTGTCAAGTTTTTCCTGCTCTTGCTTGATTTCAGATTTGATTTCATCTAAAACCGGATTGATGGCATCAATATATTTTTTTTGCAAACTTTGCTGTGCCGCATCCAAAGAAATATCATCTTTTTGCCTGCCGGCCACGGCATATTTTTTAACCGTTTTGATAAAAACATCTTTAATTTTGGGCATATAATGCTCCAAAACTTCAATATTGATTTGCTGATGAGTCTGCTCATGCCTTAAGGCAACTTCATATTCACAAGTTCCCGGTTTAATGCCGCGTGCAATATAAATGGTCGGATTTTTCATCGTCAACGTCAAAATAATATCCGTCGGATAAAAACAGGTTACCCCGTCGCGAAAACTTGTTTTTGCCACTCTAAAATCAAGCTGGGTTGATAAATCATAAGTCGAAAGCCCGTTGACGCGATATCCCTCATCGACATATCCGCCATATTCCTTTTGGTGCAAACGCGCCAAAGTCGCCGAAACTTTTGACCTGTCATATTTTAATGTTTCATATGCAGCAATAACCTCAACGTTAGGTGCTTCGACAAACGGCTTGCAACGCGCCTTATAATCAGCCGCACCAGCAGGATTATAAAAAAATGCAAAACTTAAAAAAAACAGTGTATAAAAAACGTTTTTCATGTTATATTACAGTATAGGTTAAGTGACAACAACAGAGAAATAATATATGAAATTTTTTGTTTTTGCAACTTTTTTTAGTATGTTAAGCTCCTCGGTTACGGCTCAAGGCTTTTTTATCCCCGGAGGGGCCATGATGCCGTTAAATGAAAAATTAAAACCGCTTGATGAAACTTTACGGCAACGTGCCAATTCGTACAGCCAGCGGCTCTATACTGTTCGTGACGGACGCGTTTTTGCCATTGAGGATGAAATCCCTGAAATAGAAGAGCAAGAAAATATCACGTTTGAACCTCAAGAAATTTTGCCTGAAAACAGTCCTGAATTTTCAGCTGAAGTTGAAGAGCCTGTCGCTCACATCACACCGGAAAAACCTGTCATTTCGGCGCCTCAAACGGCAGATATTGATTTGAGTTTGCCCCCATATAAAAACAGATATGCGCTTTACTTAAAAGATTTAGAAGTTTTTAACAATACAAAAAAAATGCCCCAAAATGCTGATTTGGACGCCACGCTTTCAAAAGTCGCCTCGCCCAAAAAAGAAGTTCTGTTTCAAGGTAAAGCCGAATAAAATTTTAAGAAAATAAAGTGCGCAAAACAAACCGCCGTTATTGACAGGGCGGTTTGTTTGTGTTAATAGTAAGCCGATTTAGAGCATATTAAAGGATTTTAAAATGACGGAAATTAAATTGCACAACACATACACCCAACGTATAGAACCCTTAAAACCGATTAATACCGACGGGGTGGTCAGAATGTATTGTTGCGGCCCGACCGTCTATAATTATGCCCATATCGGCAATTTAAGGACCTATATTTTTGAAGATGTTTTAAGAAAATCCATCATTCGCGCAGGTCTTAAAATCCGCCATGTGATGAACATCACCGATGTCGGGCATTTAACAAGCGATGCCGATTCCGGCGATGATAAAATGCTTCTCGCTGCCGAAAAAGAAAAAAAGAGCGTGTTGGAAATTGCGCGCAAATATGAGGACAAGTTTTTTGAACATACCAAAGCCTTAAACATTGCACGCCCCGATATTGTTTGCCGTGCAACCGAACATATCGCGGATATGATTAAATTTGTCGAAAAGCTCGAAGAAAAAGGTTATGCCTATTTTCAAAACGGTAATGTCTATTTTGACACATCCAAATTCAAGGATTACGGCAGATTATCGGGACAAAACCGCAAAGATTTGCGCCACGGCGCGCGCGTTGAAGAAGATTCGAACAAACGCAATCCGTCTGATTTTGTGTTATGGTTTACCACCTCAAAATTTAAGGATCAGATTTTGCAGTGGGATTCTAAATGGGGTCGTGGTTATCCCGGATGGCATATCGAATGCTCAACCATGTCAATTAAGCATTTGGGCGAAAGGTTGGATATCCATTGCGGCGGTGTGGACCATATTGCCGTCCACCATGAAAACGAAATTGCGCAAAGCGAAGCTTTTCTTGGCCATAAATGGTGCAATATGTGGTTGCATGGTGAATTTCTGCAAATGAAAAATGATGAAAAAATGAGCAAATCCAAAGGCAATTTTATCACTTTGGATACCTTAATCGAAAAGGGATATTCACCTTTGGCATACAGATATTTGGTTTTGACATCCCATTACAGAGCACCGCTTGTCTTTTCGTACGAAAACCTGGATGCCGCGGCCAGTGCTTATAACAAGCTTAAAAATAAATATGCAGAGTTTGCCTCTGATAGTGGCGAGCCGATTTCGGACAATGCCCAAAAACTTTATGAAAGCTTGGTTGATGAATTTAACGGGTATTTGTTAAATGACCTCAAAACATCACAAGCTTTGGCTTTGCTTTGGAAAGTTGTCAAAAGCAAAGATTTGCCTTCAAGCTTAAAGGTCAAATTTATGGATAATGCCGATGAAATTTTCGCTTTAGATTTATCTAAAGCTGAAGATAAAAGACAAACAGCCCTGACCGATGAAATTTCAGCTTTGATTGAAGAACGCAAACAGGCGCGCCTGAACAAAGATTGGCAAAAATCGGATGAAATCAGAGATTTGCTTGATAAAAAAGGTGTTATCATAAAAGATTTACCGATGGGTGAAGTCGAAATCTCATTTAAATAAGACCCGCTATAAATCATCTGTACTTAATCGACACGCGGTTTTTATCACCGGCCACAGCATTAGCCTCTTCTATCGTATAGATACGCTTGACCGGAACATTGTTTTCAAAATCATTAATTGATTTATACCTTTGCCCGTTCAAAAGATACCTGTTTCCCTCTTTTTCATATAAAACAACATCTGAAAAATTGCAAGTTTCTGTACAAACACGAAAATCATTTGTATTAAAAACATTTAAATATGCACATTGATTTGTTGTACCGTTTTGACAATAGAATGTTGTTATACTTTCGTTTCCCCGGGGATTATCGCTAATACCGACACCAAAGAGAGGCGATAACTCTTCGCTTGCGGCTTCAAAACCGTCGCCGACATCCATTGTTTTTAAGCTTGTTGTCCAAGCAAACGCCGCATATCCGATTTGATTAACGCTATCCGGAATAGAAAGACTTTCAAGACTTTTAACACGATCAAACGCTTGCTGACCGATTGTTTGCAAACCATCAGGCAATTTGATATCCGTCACATGATCCAATCCTTGAAAACAGCTTCGTCCGAGACCGGTCACCCCCTTTTCAACAATAACAGACTCTATATCATTACTAAATATTCCCCAAGGAGCGGTTGTACGTGCCACTGCTGACAAGGAATTTGTTTCATCATAATTCGGATTAGGCTCATTTACATAATCTTCCATATTTCCGGTCCCTTTAACGGTCAAAGTTTTTTTATCATTTGAAACATACCACTTCACATCACCTGTTGTCCCGCAATCAAAATAACCTTGTTCATCACACTCGGCATTTGCATTAAAAGTAAAAACAAGGCTTAAAAACAAAACCGATTTTCTCATATTTTTTTCTCCATGTTGTTAACACCATAAAAAAGCCGCACCATTAATGAGCGACGGGGAGTAAAAGAATCAGATTAGGTAAAATGACTCCGATAGCCTTTAGATAATCTTGAACATCCGCCATCGGCTCCCCGACTTCAAATCGGGGATAAAAGTATTATTTTATAAAAAAACAACACCAAAAAACAGCGTTATCCATCACTGTACCTAATCAAAGCTCTTTTAAAGCCCCATGCCAAACTTTGGCACTTGATAAAAAGATTTTTTCTCTTTATCCGATTTTATCGTAACACATTAAAAATTGATTGTAAAGAAAAAAAATACGAAGTAAGCTCTGGTGCTTATTAGGCACTTAAAAATAGTTTATAACGAGGCAAATACGACGTAAGCTCTTGTGCGTGGTGTACAAAAACGTACATAAACTCCGGTGCTTATTAGGCACTTAAAAATAGTTTATAACGAGGCAAATACGACGTAAGCTCTTGTGCGCGGTGTACAAAAACGTACATAAACTCTGGTGCTTATCAGGTACTTAAAAATAGTTTATAACGAGGCAAATACGACGTAAGCTCTTGTGCGCGGTGTACAAAAGCGTACATAAGCACAAGAGCTTACAAGTAGTTGACCGTTATAAACTATTTTTTCAGTTGAGCGGCAACCTCGGCTGCAAAATCTTCTTCTTTCTTTTGCAACCCTTCGCCCAATTTGAAGCGAACATATGATGCAAGTTTGATTTCCGTGCCGAGTTCTTTTGCGGCTTCGGCAATCACATCTTTGATCTTCTTATCAGGATCCATGATATAAGCTTGTTCTTCTAAAACAACTTCTTCATAGTATTTTCTGATACGACCTTCAACCATCTTTTCGATGATGTTTTCAGGCTTGCCCGAAGCACGTGCCTGCTCGGCAAAAATACCGCGCTCATGCTCGACGGCAGCCGGATCAACACTTGCAATATTCAAAAAGAGCGGAGCTGATGCCGCAATGTGCATTGCAATATGTTTACCGAGTTCAGCAAGTTTTTCTTTATCGGCATTTGATTCTAAAGCAACCAAAACACCGATTTTGCCCAAATTCGGTTTTAATGCACTGTGAACATACGATGCCACAACGCCATTATTGACTTCAATGGTGGCGGCACGGCGCAAATTCATATTTTCACCGATTTTCGCAATCATGTCCGTCAAGCGTTCACCAAAAGATTTACCACATTTTTTGCATCCGAAAGCTTTCATCTTTTCAACATCACCATCGCTTAATAAAGCAACGGTTGCGGCATCTTGAACATACTCTTGGAAAATATCATTTTTCGCAACAAAGTCCGTTTCCGAATTAACTTCGACAACAGCACCTTTATTGCCTTCAACCTTAACGGCGACCAAACCTTCGGCGGCAATGCGACTTGCTTTTTTAGCGGCTGTTGCCAAGCCTTTTTTTCTGAGCCAGTCAATAGCCTGTTCCATCTCGCCGTTTGCCTCAACCAACGCCTTTTTGCAATCAAGCATACCGGCACCGGTTGTTTCTCTCAATTCTTTAACTTTTGCAGCTGTAATTTCTGCCATATTTTTATTCCTTATTAAAAAATTTTAAACCTTAAAGGCGGCAAAAAACACTTAAGCCGCCTTTATTTGTCATCCGTTATTCGGCTGCTTTTTCTTGTTCTTTTGCTTTGCGAGGTGCACGTTTTTTAGGTGCTTTAACCTCTGCTGTTTCAGCTGTTTCTTCAGCTTCAACTTTAAGACCTTGAGCAGCAATTTCAGAAGCCATACCGTCAACGATAGCGGCACTCATCAATTCGCAATAAAGCGTGATGGCTCTGATGGCATCATCATTGCCCGGAACAGGATAATCAACCTCTGTCGGATCGGCATTTGTATCAACGATACCCACAACCGGAATGCCAAGCTTTTTAGCTTCTTTAATAGCAAGCGATTCTTTTGGTGTATCAATCACAAAAAGCATATCCGGCTGACCGCCCATGTTCATAATGCCGTTCAAAGACATGGCAAGCTTTTCCTGCTCTTTTTTAAGATTCAAAATTTCTTTTTTGGTATAGCCTTCGGTTTCACCTTTTTCAAACATTTCGTTTAATTTGACCAAACGCATGATTGATTTGTGAACGGTCTTCCAGTTTGTAAGCATACCGCCCAACCAGCGATAGTTTACATAATATTGACCGCAGCGAAGTGCATTTTCTTTGACCACATCTTGAGCTTGCTTTTTTGTGGCAACAAACAAAATTTTGCCGCCGTTTGCCGCAACTTCACGAGCCGCATTTAAGGCTGTGTAAAGCATCGGATAAGTTTTTTGCAAATCAATGATGTGAATATTGTCCTTCTTACCATAGATGTAAGGAGCCATTTTCGGATTCCAACGACGAGCGTGGTGACCGAAGTGTGCGCCTGCTTCAACAAGCTCGCGCAATGTAAAAGTCGGAAGTGACATATTTAAAATTCCTTTTCTTTTCCGGTTAAACCTCCGCAAGCTTGTAGCTTTAATCGCTTAAAGCACCGGAGCGAACTTTTGCTCTTCATCAAGAGAAAGTACGCAAAGGCCTGCGTGTGTGTTAATTGTTATAAACCGGCACCAT
>CACXFX010000133.1 GCA_902767055.1 uncultured Pseudomonadota bacterium | reverse complement strand
TTTTAAAAAAGACGAAGAGGGCAAAAAGAAAATTTCACCTTTGGATGAGGCTTTGGAAAAGCTCAATCCGGATAATTTAACGCCGCGAGAAGCGCTTGATAAACTTTATGAATTAAAAGTGCTCTACCAAACCAAAGAAGGCTAAAATCAGCGGTATGTGATTGAGATGCGGTTGATGGGGCCGGCGACTCGATTGGCCTCGTCGATGGTGTAGATGCGTTTTTTTATATAATTTGGCGTGGTAATATCAGTAATATTATACTCTTTTATGCATTTTTTAAGTGATTGAAGGGTGTTTTTGGCATCATCAAAGCGTTTAAGAGAGGCAAAAAAAGATGCCTGATTCAAATAAAGCGTCGCAACGCCGTACATATTTTCGTTTTTCAAATACAGGTCAAGTGCTTTTTGAAACAAAATTTCGGCCGTGTCGGGTGCTTGAGCCAAAGCATACATTTGCGCCAACATAAAATGCGCATACGCGGCCTCATCAATTAAACCTGTTTTGTAAAAATAAGGCAGGCAATGCATCAAATTTTGTGATGCTTTTTTCATATCGGTTTGAAAAAATAAGATATCCGCCTTCAAAAATTGTCTTAAAACGCGATATTTTTTATTGATAAAAAACGATGGTAGATTGGCCTCTATAAGTCCTCTTTGCCGATTTGCCTCAAGAAAAAGACACAAAACCAATTTTTCTGTTTTTGATTGAGCCTCGTTTTTTTTAATTTTGACGTCTTTGCCCAAAAAAAGATTTTTGAGAATTTTTGCAAAAAACGGCTTTTTTTTCTTGACATTTTTAATCAAAAAAGAGGTTTTACCCGCGCATAAATCTTTTAAAATTTTGTTTTGATTATGCTCTGATTGCGCCAAAATAAAATCCGCCGTCAAGTCAATCATTGCACTTAAAAATAAGCTTAACGGCTTATTTTGAGGCACATTTTGTTCAAAAAATGCCGTTAAAAAGTCAATAAGCGCCCCCTTTTTGCGCTTTTTTTGATGTTTATCCATCATTAAAAGTGCAAAAATCGCCGCCAAAAAGAAAAAACAAATGAAATATTTCATAAAACATTTACACTAAATTAGCTATTTTTAAGCTATCATACGACCAAAACAAAAAAAAGCAAAGGATAAATACGATGTCTGTTACAAAATTATCGGCAGCTGAAATTTATAAAAAATGCGATTCGTCGCAATTTGATTTTAATTCAACCTTTGAATTGGAAGAAAGGTTGTCTTCGCTCGGTCAGGAGCGCGCCATCAGTGCGGTAGAGCTCGGTATCAACATCAAATCAAAAGGTTATAATCTTTTTTGTTTCGGCCCTGAAGGAACGGGAAAGATGAGCCTTGTTCAGCGCATTTTGCAAAAAGAGGCCGCTTTTCGCAAAACACCTGATGACTTTGCTTATGTGTATAATTTTGACGAGCCTTATAAGCCGATTGCTCTTCGTTTTGAGGCGGGTGTCGGTGCTGTTTTTGCCAAAGAAGTCGATGATTTAATCTTTGAGCTTTCTTCTGCCATACCTTCTGTTTTGGACAGTGATGAATATAAGGCGGGATTGAGCATTATTGAGCAAAAATATAAAGGCAAACGCGATGATTATATCGCCTTTTTGCAAAAAAAAGCCAAAGGTAAAAGTGTGTCTTTGCTACAAATGCCGGTCGGGTTGGTCGTGGCGCCCGTCAAAAACGGTGAGGTTTTAAATCCCGAAGCTTTTGAAGCATTATCGGCAAAAGAAAAAGAAAAAATCACAAATGATCTCAATGCCATGCAGCAAGAAATTGAAAATTCTGCCCAAGATGTGTCGAAATGGGAAGAAAAACAACGTGCGGATATTGAGAATTTAAAGCAAAAATTTATTAAAAATATGACAACTGCACCGTTTGAAAAATTGCGCCAAAAATATAAGAAAAACAAAGGTGCCGTCGATTTTTTGAAATCGGTTTCGAATTATATTATTGAAAATATCGAAGAATTTTTGCCTGATGCGCCAAAGCCCTTATCAAATGAGGGGGAAGAAGATCCCTTGACCTTACTTTTAAGTCGGATGAATAAAAATGAGGAAGACAAATTTGCAAAATTTAAGGTCAATGTTATTGTTAAAAACAAGCCTGACAGCGGTGCGCCGATTGTGCTTTTGGATCATCCGACGCAGGGAAATCTGGTGGGTAAAGTTGAGCGTTGGCAGCAATATGGTGCGTTGCTTACCGATTTTAGCTTAATCAAAGCAGGTGCTTTGCATAAAGCAAACGGCGGTTTTATCTTAATTGATGCGCGAAAATTGTTGCTTCAGCCGTATGCTTGGGATTCTCTAAAACGGGCGCTTGCCTCAAAATCAATCAAGATTGAAGCGCCGACCGATGATACGACGTTTACGACAATTTCGCTTGATCCGGAACCGATTCCGCTCGATATTAAAGTAATCTTGACCGGTGATGAAGAGTTGTATGATTTGCTTTCGGAGCGTGATCCCGATTTTAAAGACTATTTTAAAGTTGAAGCCGATTTCGGGATGGATATGGATCGAACAAAAGAAAATGAAATTGAGTATGCCAAATTAATCGGTTCATTATCAAAGAAAAAGAAGCTTCGTTCTTTGAATAAACAAGCGGTTGCACGTGTTATCGAATATGCTTCGCGACTTGCGGATGACAGTGAAAAATTGACCGCGCATATTGCCTCGATCGGCGATTTGTTAAGAGAGGCGGACTATTGGGCAAGTAAAACAGGCGCCAAACAAATCGGTAAAAACCACATTGTTCAGGCAATCGAATCGCAGATTTATCGCAGTGATCGCATCAACGAAGCCATGCTTGAACAGATTGATAAAGGCACGATTTTGATGGATGTTAAAGGTAGCCGTATCGGTCAGATTAACGGTTTGGTCGTGTATAATTTGTCGCGTTTGACTTTTGGTAAACCGTCGCGTATCACGGCTCAGGTCAGGATGGGTAACGGCGAATTTGTGGATATCGAGCGCGAAATTGATTTAAGCGGCCCGATACATACCAAGGGTGTTTTGATTTTGCAATCATTATTGTCGAATCGGTTTGCAAAGAAAAAACCTTTGTCGCTTTCGGCTTCAATCGTGTTTGAACAATCTTACGGCGGTGTCGACGGTGACAGCGCTTCGTCAACCGAATATTATTGTTTGCTTTCGGCGATTGCAGAGCTTCCGATTAAGCAAAGTATTGCCGTGACGGGATCAATTAATCAATTTGGCGAAGTTCAGCCGATCGGCGGTGTCAATGAAAAGATTGAGGGCTTTTTTGAAGTGTGCAGACACGGCGGATTGACCGGTGATCAAGGGGTGATTATTCCGCGCACAAATGTCGGCAATTTGATGCTTGATGAAAAGGTCGTCAAAGCGGTGGAAGAAGGAAAATTTCATATTTGGGCTGTGGATACGGTCGATGACGGTATCGAAATTTTGACCGGTATAAAAGCAGGCCAGCCCGATAAAAAAGGCCGTTATCCGAAGGGTACGGTGAATGCCATCGTGGCCGAAAAGCTTGATGAATATTATAAATGCTATGTCCATTATGCAAGAGAAACGCAAGGTTGTCTCGGAAAATAAAAAATATGACAAATTTGTTACATTTTTCTTGACAGCGTTTTCAAAATGTGCTATAAGGTAATCATAAAGTAGGTTTCATGAGAAGGAGAAATGCCATGGCAAACGATGTTCGACTTCCTAAATTTAAGGGATTTAATCGTACGGCTTCAATTGCCAATCTGCGTGCAAAAGCGGAAGCTTTGCGGGTAGAGAGAATGGCAGCAGAGCAGAATGTGAATACAAATGTTAATACTGCGCCTGAAAAGACCGTTTCTCGTGAAAGTGCTTAAAAGCTGAAAATCAAGTTTTATTTTATCATAGTTTCTCTCCTTTTAATAAGTGCCGTTTTTAACGGCACTTTTTGTCAGTGCTGAAAAGAAAAACCTCTTGAGCTTTGCCAAAGAGGTTTTTTCTTAAAAAGGACATAAAGTTTTTATTTTAGAACTTGTACTGGAAGTTCATCCCGAGCATATTGGAATAGCTGCGATATTTTGCATCAACATCACCCGAAGGGGAATTTCTGGTGCGTCCATGCGTAAAGAACAAGTGTGCATAGCCAAAGTCGACCTGATAGTTGTCTTTTTGATAGCTTGCACCCAAGGACACCCAGACACGATCCGTATCAGGAATGCGGTTTGTACGATAGGTGTTCGAGCGTGACGGAGACTGGTCATAAGCCGTACCGAAACGGATTGTCCAGTTGTCATTTAAGTAATAATCTTCACCCAAGGCAATATTCCATGCATCTTTCCAGCGATATTGAACATCTAGGTTGCCACCTTTAAGTGTCGAGGTTGTTTTGCCGGGGAATATGCCAAATCTGTGCCACAATGTGTATTTTACCGTTGCCGTTGTTGCCCATTGTTCGGCTGTTTTGAAATAACCCGATAAAATGATGCTTGCCGGCAATTCCGGATCAGATGCGGAATGATATTTACCGGCAGGACCAAATGCGGCGGCATAAGCAGGATCTGCTAAAGTAATATAATGCTTGCCGCTCGTTTTTTGAATGCTCTTATGGCGATATGATAATCCGACGCGTGCATTTTCATTAAACTCATACATCGCACCGATGTTAAATGTGCCTGTATAACCTTTCACGCGAAAATCGCTGTAACCCGCTGTACCCGCAGGTAAAGGTGTACCTGCCGGCATGTTTAAGTTTGAGGTCAAAGAGCCTGTAATGCGGCGGAAAATCGCACTGGCACCCAAAGACCAATTTTGATCAAGTTTATATGCGGCAGACAAGTTAAAATCAATAACTTCCAACTCTGACTTTCTGGCACCTGTTGTCCCTTTAGCCACAAAACTGTCGTGTTTATAACGAGTCGCCAAACCGAACGGTACATAAATACCGGCACCTAAGAAAAGTTTGTCATTGACATTATATTGGCCAAACATACTCGGCAACGGAATGAGAAAGTCCATATCCGTTTTATCACCTGTTTGGTTTTGTGCTTTAGAGCGAACCTGTGTGATTGTTGTGCCAAGCTGAACACCTGAGCGTTTGACAAGTGTCATACCCGCCGGATTGTATGCAAGTGCGGAATAATCATCACCGGCAACGCCGACACCCGCAAACGAACGGCCGAGACCGGTCACGGAATATTCATTTAACTGATAACCTGCCGCATTTGCATCCATCGCAGCCATTAAGCTGATTGCCGAAACGGCAGCAAATTTATAAATATTTTTCATAAGTTTTAAGTCCTGTTGTTAGTAAATTGAAACAAAATTCTTGCGTATGATAGCTTTTTGTTGTAGGTATGTAAAGTAGGCACTTTTAAGACGGATAGTTTCTTAAAAGATACGATTACGTTGTTTCTAGCATTTATAGGAGAAAAAAATGAGTGAATATCTTCCTGATAAATTGGCTGAAGTCACGATTAAAATGCTGGGTGACCGTTGGAAAGTTTTAATTATTCAAAATTTGCTTGATGGCACGAAGCGATTCGGTGAGCTCAAACGCGAGCTTGGCAACATCACGCAAAAGGTTCTCACATCTAATTTGCGCTTGCTTGAAGAAAAAGGGATTTTGGTACGCAAAGTTTATGCGCAAATTCCGCCGCGTGTTGATTATACTTTGACACAGCTCGGTTATGATTTAAAGCCCGTTATCGATTCGATGATTGCTTGGGCCGAAGTTTATCGCAAAAATATGGCAAAGGCTTTGAATATCGATTTGCCCGAATATGCTTAAGATTATTTTCGTTTTGTTTAAAAAAATATAAAGAGAGGAAATTAAATTCCTCTCTTTTAAAATGACCTTATGCGCGGGCTGTTATAAACGAATTTAGATTTTTATAACACGTGCAATCACAAGGAACCTTTTTTGTTCGTCAAGTATGATTTTAAAGCTAAATTCTATCTTAAATCATACCATTTTCGAACAAAAAGGATATAAGCGTTTGTTGGTGATTTTTAAAGCAGGTCTTAAACGAAGGTTTTAAAAAATTTTATCAAATTCTGTTTAATGCGTCTAAAGCGCCTTGAAGGATATAAGCCGCTGCCGATGCGTCCAAAACTTTTTTGCGTTTTTGGCGAGACATATCGACCTCCTTGATCAAAAAATTTTCCATCGCTTTGGAAGAAAGTCGTTCATCCCAAAACATATAAGGCAGGTCAATTTCACCGGCGATTTTTAAGGCAAAAGCACGTGTTAAAGCGGCCACTTCGCCCTCGGTGCCGTCCATTTGTTTCGGCAGACCGTAGACAATGCCGCAAATCTCTTTTTGCCTGATGATTTGTTTTATTTGTTCAATGTCTTTTTTGAGGTCTTTGCGCTCGATGATTGTATATGACGAAGCAATCATACGCCCTATGTCCGAGACGGCAACGCCCAAGCGTTTGACGCCAAAATCAAACCCGATTAATGCACCGAAGGGTTTTAAGTTTTGTTTGAACTCAGTAATATCCATCATTTTATTTCCTATGTCGTTTTATTATCCTTTAATGATAAAAATGTCAAACTTATTTTGATAACATCAAATTCGCTTTCCACCGGCGTCAGCCGGTGGAAAGCGAATTCCAAGCCGACTTTCAGTCGGATTGGCAAGCGCAGCTTGGAGGGAACGGAGATACCTCCGGCATTAGCCGGATGGTTCTTCATAAGCGTCGAAAAAAAATATCATTGTATTTTTTGTCGCTTTTGATTATATTGCCTCTAAGGTAAAAGGAGGTATTTATGGCAAGCGAAAAATTTATCGAAATCAGGGGGGCGCGTGAGCATAACCTCAAAAATATCGATATCAATATCCCGAAAGATAAATTAACCGTCATCACGGGTTTGTCCGGCAGCGGTAAATCGTCGCTTGCATTTGATACGATTTATGCCGAAGGGCAACGTCG
>CACXFX010000132.1 GCA_902767055.1 uncultured Pseudomonadota bacterium | reverse complement strand
GCTGTGGCAAAGTTGCCGGATAAGCCTTTAATCAAAGGTTTGGATGTTATCTGGGATATGGAAAAGAAAAAAGACAAATATACGGGTGGTGAAATTCTAGATCCAAAAACGGGCAAAGTATATGCTTGCGACTTGTGGCGCGATGGAGATAAGCTCATCGTTCGCGGTAAAATTGCCTTTTTAGGACGCAATCAGACTTGGGAGCCGAATACGACTTTTGAGCCTGAAACAAAAGAAAAACCCGTTCCTAATAAGCCCCGTTTGAAGTAGCCATTTCGGTTGGTTTTATAGAAATCGGCAGAAAAAAATCCGACAGGCAGAAAACTGCTTTTCTACAAAGCTTTTTTGATGAGAAAAGCAAACGACAACATTAAATGTTTTACACCACCGGCGTCAGCCGGTGGAACTTTATCTATACCTGATACTTACTCGATTTTTTGTAGGCTTAGAAACAAGATTTGCTTCTTCAATAGTGTATATGCGTTTATTTGCTCTTTCACCTGAGGTTGCGACGATATTGCCGTTTTTATCTAAGACATAAGTTTTATCATTAATTTTTTTTGAAGTAGCTGCAATCGATTTTAAGTCTGAATAACCGGCCGCAGCTAAATTGTCATCACATTTTTTCGTATCGCCTGTGCAATAAATTTTTAAGTTTGAAAGATTTGTGTTGCTCGAAGAACCACCGTAATCTCCAAAAATATCATCTAAAACAGTGTTTTCTCCAATGGTTAATGTTTGAAGATTACGACAATTTGTGAAAGCACCCGGCCAAATTTTTTGAACAGAATCGGGTATAACGATATCGGTTAATTTTTCGGCACCCAGAAAAGCATAGTCAGCGATTGATTTTACCGAATCCGGAATATTGATTTTTTCTATTGATGAATAGCAAAAAGCATAGCCTCCTATTGATGTAACCGTATCTGGGATGATGACCTCAGGCACATTGACATATTTGAAAGCATCTTGAGATATGGTTTTGATACCGGATGGAATAACAATCGGATTGTTGCTTTGCACACCTGCAAAACCTTGATAGCCCAGATTTTTAATACTGTCTTCAATAACAACATTTGTGACACTCTGACCATACCATGGAGCACGATAACTGTTATCAGATTGCCACCAACCTATATTTCCCTGATTGCCGACACCGCGTATGGTCAATGTTTTATTTTCAATTTTATACTGACAATTTACGTCATCGCCTTGATAATCCGTTCCGCAGTTAATCCAATCAGCCGCGTGAACACTCAAAGGTAAAGCCGCTATTAAAACCGAAATTACTTTTTTCATATCAATTATTCCTTTAAAAATTAAAAGATTACCACTCCATCAAAGGGCGGTCGGGATGTTAAGAAACCATATAGTGTGAAATGACTCCGATGACCTTTAGGGTAAAACCTTGAACATTCGCCAACGGCACCCCAACCAAATGTCGGGGATAACGAGTTGTTTAAAATAAAAACAACACCTAGAAGCAGTGTTATCCGTCACTGCACACTATAAAGGCTTCTTAAAGCCCTGTACCCTTCTTAGGTACATTTTCAGTATTGTATATTTTAAGATAAAAGTCAAGCACATTTTAAAACACGCCAACCAATGCGGCGGCCGGTTAGAAGCAAAAAATAAAAAAAATATATTTGACAAGAGCAGATTTTTATAGTTTAATAACATCGTAACCAGAACGGTTATGGTGTCTAAATAACACTTATCTAAACGCATACTCCTTTTAATGGGAGTTCTCGATATAAGGCTTGTGCACGAATCAGAGAGACTGGGTTTAGACAGTTATTTAGCTCCCACTTTGGATTTTATTTCAGAGTGTTTTTTGTTTAACTTTTTTTAAGGAAAAAACGATGAAAAAGCAGGTTTTAATTTTGGGTTTTATTTTATCTTTTAATGCATATGGGGCAAATGATTGCGTTGATGGTGAACAAAACTGTTGGGATTGCGGGCGGTCAGATTCTGATTTATGCACGGCGCGGTTAAACGGAGCGGATTTAAGTATTACCGGAACGGGAGAGATGAAAGATTACGGATGGTATAGAGGAAATATTGACGAAGGTGAGGCAAAATTTATTACCGATGCACCTTGGGGAAATAGCGAGAAAGGCAATACCGAGATTGAGAATATCACAATTGATGGTATTACGCGTGTCGGAAATTCAACTTTTTTAGGTTCAACAAATTTAGAAAACATCACTTTTTCGGATTCTGTTGTTGAAATCGGGGATAATGCTTTGCATTCATCCGGGCTAACACATCTTGAATTGCCGCCAAATTTAAAAGTTTTGGCCGGAGGGTCTATCCAAAACATTCAATCGGTTAACAGTATTGTTATACCGGATGGTGTTGAAACAATCGGAAACGCTGTTTTTTGGAACTGGAGTTCACTTGAAAGTATTGTTATTCCAAATTCAGTTACGACGCTCGGACACGATGACTTTGCCAATTGTCCGAATTTAAAAAGTATTTTTATCGGCGATGGCGTTACTTCAATTTTGGAAAATTCATTTTCCAATACACCGGCTTATATTTATTGCCAAGATACACAAGAGCGTTCTTGCAAAGATTTAAT
>CACXFX010000131.1 GCA_902767055.1 uncultured Pseudomonadota bacterium | reverse complement strand
ATGAGTATCTTTTTTCCGAAGGTAATCACCATGAAATATATAAAAAACTCGGCGCACATGAAATTGAAATGAACGGCGTCAAAGGCGTTTCGTTTGCCGTTTGGGCACCTAATGCCAAACGTGTCTCGGTCGTCGGGGATTTTAACTTTTGGGACGGCCGGCGTCACGTGATGCGTAAGCACCCTTCATGCGGTTTGTGGGATATTTTTATCCCAAATATCGGGCAAGGTGCTGTTTATAAGTATGAAATTAAGACAGGTGACGGTTCTATTTTACTCAAAGCTGATCCTTTCTCTTTTTACAATGAAGTACGACCCAAAACAGCATCTGTTGTCTATGACATTACAAAATATCGTTTTAGCGATGATGCGTGGATGCAACAAAGAGAAAGCCACAACACCTTTGATAAGCCGATTTCAATTTACGAAGTACATCTGGGGTCATGGCGCAGAAAAGGCACATTCGGTGAAAACTTTTTGACTTATCGCGAATTTGCCGATTATCTTGTGCCGTATGTCGTCAATATGGGCTTTACGCATGTTGAGTTTTTGCCGCTTTGCGAGCATCCGCTCGATGCTTCTTGGGGTTATCAGGTGACAGGTTTGTTTGCACCGACGTCACGTTTCGGTACGCCTGATGATTTTAAATATATGATTGATAAATTTCATCAGGCCGGAATTTCGGTGATTATGGATTGGGTGCCGGCGCATTTTCCAAAAGACGGACACGGGCTTTGTTGCTTTGACGGTACGTGTCTTTATGAACACGCAGATCCTAAAAAAGGTGAGCACAAAGATTGGGGCACCAAAATTTATAACTACGGACGTACGGAAGTCAGCAACATTTTATGCGCGAGTGCGCTGTTTTGGCTTAAAGAATATCACATTGACGGTTTGCGCGTTGATGCAGTTGCTTCTATGCTGTACCTCGATTATTCACGCAAAAACGGTGAGTGGATACCGAATTGCTACGGTGGCAACGAAAATTTAGAAGCGATTTCATTCTTGCGTAAAATGAACGAGTTGGCTTACGGCGAAAATAAGGGCATTATGACGGTTGCCGAAGAATCGACGGCTTGGCCGATGGTCTCTCGTCCGACGACAATGGGCGGCTTGGGTTTTGGTTATAAGTGGAACATGGGCTGGATGAATGATACATTAAAATATATCAGTCATGAGCCCGTGCATCGAAAATATCACCACGGAATGTTGACATTCGGGCTTTTGTATGCATTTAACGAAAACTTTATTTTGCCGATTTCTCATGATGAAGTTGTACACGGCAAAGGTTCTATGCTTTCTAAAATGCCGGGTGATGAATGGCAAAAATTTGCAAATTTACGTGCCTATTACGGCTTTATGTGGACGCATCCGGGCAAAAAGCTCTTGTTTATGGGCTGTGAATTCGGTCAGGATTGGGAATGGAACAGCGCCGAAAGTTTACGCTGGCATTTATTGGAATATCCCATGTACAAGGGAATGCAAAATTGTGTGCGTGATTTAAACCTGATGTATCAGGGCAACAGCGCTCTTTATGAAGAAGATTTTGACTATAAAGGTTTTGAATGGATTGAACACTCAAATGCCGATGATAGTGTCATTTCATTTATCAGAAAAGGCCATAATCCGGACAATTATCTGATTGTGATTTGCAATTTTACGCCCGTTGTGCGCCATAATTACCGCGTTGGGGTGTTTGAGCCTTGTAAATATCAGGAAATTTTTAACAGCGATGATCCGTCATATTGGGGAAGCGGTGTCAGAAATGAAGGTGAAATGCATATTTCAATGCAATCTTGGAATATGAAACCTTATTCTATTGAAGTGACGTTGCCTCCGTTGTCAACGATTGTGATTAAACCCGTGAGGTAAAAATGAAAATCATCAAACAAAAAAGAGGCAAACCATATCCTTTAGGGGCGACATTTGACGGAAAAGGTACGAACTTTGCACTTTTTTCGGCACATGCCGAGGATGTCGAACTTTGTTTGTTTGATGCAAAAGGCAAAAAAGAAATCGCACGAATAAAATTAAAAGAAAATACGGCAGGCATTTGGCATATTTATCTTGAGGGTATCACGGCAGGGCAAATATACGGCTATCGCGTCGACGGGCCTTATAAACCGCTTGAGGGAAAAAGGTTTAATAAAAACAAGCTTCTTATTGATCCGTATGCTAAAAAACTCACGGGAGAACTTGTTTGGCACAAGGCAATTTTCGGCTATGATGTTGATAGTCCAAATCAGGATTTATCTTTTTCGAAACTTGACAGTGCACCTTATGTCCCAAAATCAGTCGTAACGGAAGATGATTTTGATTGGTCGGGTGATGTTTGCCCCGATGTCGCACCTGAAAATACGATTATTTATGAATTGCATGCCAAAGGCTTTACGGCGCTGTTTCCGAAAGCCAAAGATGAAGATAAAGGAAAATTTTCAGCACTTTGTTCAAAAGAAATACAAACTTACTTAAAATGGCTCGGTGTGACGACGATTGAATTGATGCCGGTGCATGCGTTTTTCGGACATCAACAGGGTAGGGATCGCATCAATTATTGGGGCTATGAAACATTGTCGTTCTTTGCACTTGAAAACAGCTATCTGAAAAACGGTGATACAAATGACTTTAAGAACATGGTTAAAACGTTTCACCAAAACAAAAAAGAAGTCGTTTTAGATGTTGT
>CACXFX010000130.1 GCA_902767055.1 uncultured Pseudomonadota bacterium | reverse complement strand
ATGAAAGGAAACTATGTCATGAAAGAAATATCTGTCATCGGATGCGGTCGCTGGGGCACATTTTTAGGCTGGTATGCGGCAAATTATCGTGTCGACAAAGTCACACTTTACGATATTCCGACGTCACCGAACTTTATTGAACTTAAAGAAACGCGTAAAAATTCGTATTTAACTTTAAGTGACAATATGTTTTTAACACCTGATTTGAATGAAATCTTCAAAAACGACGACATTATTATTTCTATCGGTTGTCAGCATTTAAGAGAGCTTGCCAAACAAATCAACCAATACGATTTGTCGGGTAAACACTTTTTGCTTGCGATGAAAGGTTTGGAAGAGCCGAGTGCCAAAATTTTGGTTGACGTGATGGCCGAAGAAATCAAACAAAATGACGTTCATTTTGCTTGCCTCGGTGGTCCCGGACATGTTCAGGATTATTTGAAAAAAGTGCCATCCTGCGCTGTGATTGACAGCCGTGAAGAGGCCGAGAAAAAGCATTGGATTGAATTGATGCAAAGCGAGCTTATTCGCTTTTATTACGGGACGGATGTTGTCGGCAACCAAATCGGCGCCGCTTTGAAAAATGTTATCGGTATCGCAGCCGGCATTTTAGACGGGCTTGAGTGGTATGGCTTAAAAGGCGCCTTAATGGCCAGAGCCCCTGTTGAAGTCGGTCGCTTGATAAAACATTTCGGCGGCAATCCGATGAGTGCTTACGGGTTGGCGCATTTGGGCGATTATGAGGCAACGCTTTTTTCCAAAAACAGCCACAACAGGTTATATGGCGAAATGCTTGCCAAAGGACAGCAGTCTTCAAAATCCGCCGAAGGCCCGATGACATTAAAAGCCGTTAAAAACATTGCAGACAGAGATGGTATTGAAATGCCGATTTGTCAGGCGCTTTATAAGGTCGTCTTTGAAGATGCCCCGATTAAACCGACGATTAAAGCCATGTTCGAGCGTGAAGTTAAGCGTGAATTTTAAGGCAATCATAATCTAAAAAACAACCTTCGCAAAAATAAGATTTGCGGAGGTTGTTTTCTAAGATTTAACACCTTTGGCCAAAAAATATTTTCCGTTATAGCCCTGAATGTCTTTCGATTTGGTATCTAAACGCTTTTGTGCCAAAGCGGCAAAACCTTTATCCAATTCAATTCCGATATATTTTCGATTTAGTTTTTTAGCCACGACAGAAGTTGTCCCCGAGCCTAAAAACGGATCTAAAACAACATCCCCTTCATTTGACGAGGCCAAAATAAGCTTCGCGATCAATTTTTCCGGCTTTTGCGTCGGATGCTCGGTATTTTCGGCCATTGACCAATAAGGAACGGTGATATCCGTCCATACATTTGACGGCGCGGTCAGGCGGTATTTTTGCCCGTTTTCAACAAACCAGTCTTTTGCCTGCCCGTTTTCATCCTTATAAGGCGCAAGAACATTTTTTTTGACCATAACCTTATCAAGATTGAATGTAAAATCTTTAGATTTTGTTGCAAAATAAATATCTTCAAGATTATTTTTCCAATTTTTCGCGCTTGAACGTCCCTTTTCACGCTCCCACGTGATTCTGTTTTGAACAAAAAAATACTTTTTCAAAACAACATACACGGCAGCCGAACTCTTCCAATCGCAACAAACATAAATCGAACCCGTATTTTTTAAGATTCTTTGAGCCTCTTTCACCCACATTTCAAGCCATGTGATATAAGATGCATCATCCATCTTCTTAAACCGCTTGGCATTAAAATTTTTTTCCAAGTTATACGGCGGATCGGTCACAATCAAATCAACAGACTCCGCCGGCATTTTTTTCAAAACCTCAAAAGAATCGCCGATAATCGTTTGATTGAGCAAAGGTTTAATATCGTTTTGGCTTGCCTTAAGCTCAATACATTCGGGCAGATAGCGATCCAAAACCGCATCTGTAATAAATAATGTTTTATTTCTTGAACTCGGCAATTTTTATCCTCTTTATCAAATTGAGCTCATTTTATCGCGACAAACAAATAATACAAGTTTTATCCCCAAAATAGCCACAAAATAACTATCTGGATAGATTTTATCTTTCAAAAATATATTAAATTCAGAAAAGAGAGGTACATACCAAAATAAAAAATTAACTTTTTTTTAACATTTTTATATTGACACGACAAATTTTTATGATTATATTGACCTCAACCAATGGATAGGGTTTGATTTTAAAATTGCAATCTTATCTGTTGAACAATAACCGTTAAAAACAACAATTTGTTTGATTTAACACATTTGAAAGGGAAAACATGAAAAATTCTATGTTAATGCTCGCGGCGATGATTGCATTATCTGCTTGCGCTTCACGTCAACCGGAACCTCAAGTGGTTGCTCAGCCTGCTCCTCAGGTTCAAGCTCCTCAACCGAGACCGGCTCATGCTTGCGGTGTCAAAGCACCTGTTGTTCAACAAGCACCTGTTCAGCAAGGATGCAATTCTTGCGGTTCACACAGCTACACGGTTTCCGAGCCTGTTGAAGTTGTTTACAAAAACGTGACATACACAACTGTGTATGAACCGAAGACATATTCAAACACAACATATGTCAAAAAACCTTATTCTTGCCCGAACGGCAACCTCTGTGCTCAAAAAGCACCCGAGCCGATGGCTGTTCAGTACAGAAAGTAATTTAATAACATTTGGTAAAAAAGCTCGATCTTATTTGATTCGGGCTTTTTTATTTTTTTAAAGAAATGAAAAACCATCCGACAAAAATCTTAAACATTTAAGCTATAAAGCATCAAACGACGTCTGATCAGGCTTTTAAGTGAGATTTCAGGCCTTGCCCCGTAGTGCGTAATCACTTCGGATGCGGCAATTGAGCCGATAACGGCACAAACACCGAGCGGTTT
>CACXFX010000129.1 GCA_902767055.1 uncultured Pseudomonadota bacterium | reverse complement strand
TTTCAATCAGTGGAATATATTTTATTTAATGGCCAAAAAGCTGCTAAATATTTTGAAAAATATAATGCGGAATATTTAAGGAAGCGAAAATCTGAAAAGCTTCCCTCAACAAGTCCGGCAAATGCTTCTATATCTGATGATATTAAATTTAAAAAATGGAAAGATGTTTTACTTTCGGTTTTGGAAAAATAAAGGAAAAAATATATGTCAAATGATTTATCTAAATATTTTTCAAAATCAAAGAAGAAAAAAGGCTTATTAGAAGAATATGCTTTTCCTATAGCTATGGGATTATGGCTTTTCAAAAGTGAAAAAGCTGCAAAAAAAGAACGAGAAAATGAACAAATTATTCATCTGTTGAAGAAAATTTCAAAGCAACAGGAAAAAGAACAAAAGAAAAAACATTCTTTCCCAGTTAGAATTTTTTTGTGGTTTTGGTCATTACTTGTTTTCATATTTAAAATTGCTTTTTGGATTATTGTTGCTCTTTTTCTTTTTTACATTTTTGCCAAAGCAAAATAATTTCAGCTCGTAAACAGTAAGCTATGCATCACCAATACAAACGGCAGGCAGTAAAAACCTGCTTTTTCTTTTATTTCCAAGTATTTACATGAGTTCGAATGTTTGTTTTTTCAAAATGCGCATTTTGGGAAATTTTACGAACTCGTTGTAGTAAGCGTGTAATAAAATTAAACAGTTATAAAATAGTTGAAAAAATAGTGAAATCGCATTAAAATCTGCAATATCTATAAAGAGGAAAATTTAAGAATGGTTACTGAAATCAAATTTTGTTCACCGGTCGGAAAATGGTGGTTTTTAAGTCCATATGCGGAGTTTCCGATAAATATTGAAGTTGACGGGAAATTTTATACTTTTCAGACTGTTGAGCATTATTATCAAGCAATGAAATTTTATGCGACGGACGAACGCTTTAATACAATTTTAAATCTGAAAAATCCGGATGATGCTCGGCTTATCACCAAGACACCTGAGTATAAAATCAATCGCCGACTGGATTTTGATAAAAATAAATTCGATATTATGGAAAAAGGATTACGCGCGAAATTTACTCAAAATCTGAAAGCAGCTGAAATGTTAAAAACGACAAGGAATGCCGTTTTGGTAAAATCTTGCAAAGAGTGCTATAAATGCGGATTTGGAATTGGAAGCGGTCAAAATCGTATGGGAAAAATCTTGATGCAAATTCGTGAAGAATTGCTAAGCTCGTAAATCGCTTATTTTACATAACCAATAAAAAAAATCACCTTGAGGTGGAGTTCACTTCAAGGTGATCTTTTATTGTTTTTAAGCTAAAATTACAAAGCTGTTAAATCAACTTTGACACCGACACCCATTGTTGAGCTGATTGAAATTTTCTTCAAATATGTGCCCTTTAAGGATTGCGGTTTAGCTTTGATAATGGTATCGATAAACATCTTTGCATTATCATAGATTTTGTCTTCAGAAAATGAAACTTTAGCCACACCGGCATGAACGATACCGTTCTTTTCAACACGATATTGAACTTCACCGGCTTTTGCCTTGGCAATAGCGGTAGCAACATCTGTTGTCACCGTACCGAGTTTCGGGTTCGGCATCAAGCCTTTCGGACCCAAAACGCGTGCGACGCGGCCTGCAAGCCCCATCATATCAGGAGTCGCAATACAGCGATCAAAATCAATCTTGCCAGCCAAAATCGATTCAATCAAAGTTTCGGCGCCAACGATATCCGCACCGGCAGCTTTGGCTTCATCAGCCTTTTCGCCTTGTGCAAATACGGCAACGCGAATTGTCTTACCGTTTCCGTGCGGAAGCGGACAAACACCTCTGATCATTTGATCGGCATATTTCGGGTCAACACCCAAATTGATTGCCAAATCAACTGTTTCATCAAATTTTGCCGTTGCATTTTCTTTAACGATTTTAATTGCGTCTTTTAAGGCATATGCTTTGTCTTTTTCGACATTTTTATATGCATTGACGATTCTTTTTCCTGCCATGATATTACTCCACTACCTTAATGCCCATTGAAACAGCTTGACCTTTAACCATATTCATGGCCGACTCGACCGTTGAACAGTTCAGATCAGGCATTTTCGTTTGAGCGATTTCTTTAACTTGAGCGAGTGTAATCTGGCCGGCAAAAGATTTTCCGGGTTCTTTGGAAGCTGACTTTACATTCGCCGCTTTTTTGATGTAATAAGCCACCGGCGGCAATTTTGTGATAAAAGTAAAGCTTTTATCTTCATAAGCCGTGATGATGACCGGAACAGGGATGCCCGGTTCCAAATTTTGTGTTGCAGCGTTGAATGCTTTGCAGAATTCCATAATATTCAAGCCCTTTTGTCCGAGAGCCGGACCGACCGGAGGAGAAGGTGTCGCCTTACCTGCGGCAATTTGAAGCTTGATTAAACCTAAAATTTTCTTTTTAGACTTAGCCATTTTAAACCTCTTTATTACCTGAGTTCGTGGTGTTGAACATGGCTGTTCTCCCACGAAGAAATTAAAACCAAACTTATCAAGATTTGATAAGTGCGCCTTTGGTAACATATTTTTTGTGTTAATGCAAGTCTTTTTTTATATTTTTTGTTTGACATTGCTCTTTTGATATGCTTTAATGAAAATGTAACCGAACCGGTTGCGGTGTTTACAAGACATATCCGAAATATAAACTCCTTTTTAAGAGGAGTGCTTGATATAAGGCAGATTTTTGCTCGA
This sequence comes from uncultured Pseudomonadota bacterium, assembly GCA_902767055.1. Lineage (GTDB taxonomy): Bacteria > Pseudomonadota > Alphaproteobacteria > RF32 > CAG-239 > UBA1254. The sequence continues at coordinate 972 of CACXFX010000129.1, read as the reverse complement.
ATAAAGGCAACTGTATTTCGGCAGTTCTTGTAGCTCCTCTTCCGTTTTGATTATTCAAGATGGAATTTTTTTATTTAACGTAACAATTTGATAAGGAGTAAAACTCATGATAAATACAAAACTTTTATTAACAACGGCCTTAATGGCAACAGCTTTAAATTTACCCAACGCTTATGCGGCTTGTGCGAATAACCAAACTTGCGGAACGAACTGTTGTTGGGATTTAACGGGTGGTGTTTTGAGTATTTCAACCGATGATAAGGAGACTCCGGGAACGATGACTTCTACTCCTTGGAGCTCTCAAGCGTCCTCCATTACCTCTGTTAAGATTGAAGGAAAAAAAATAGGTGATAATGGCCCGATTGAAGGTACAGGGATTACATCTATCGGAAACAATGCCTTTAAAGGTGCCAAAAGTTTGCAATCCATCACCATCCCCAATTCGGTCACATCTATCGGTGATAGTGCCTTTGGCGCTTCCGCATTGCAATCCATCACCATCCCGGATTCTGTCACATCTATCGGTGATAGTGCCTTTGAAGGTGCCAAAAATTTGCAATCCGTCACCATCCCCAATTCGGTCACATCTATAGGAGAAGACGCTTTTCGAAATGCCAAAAGTTTGGAATCCATCACCATTCCGGATTCGGTTACATCTATCGGAAACTATGCCTTTGAAGGTGCCAAAAATTTGCAATCCGTCACCATCCCCGATTCGGTTACATCTATCGGAATCTCTGCCTTTGCTAGTAGCGGTTTGCAATCCATCACCATTCCGGATTCGGTTACATCTATCGGAAACACTGCCTTTAAAAGTGCCAAAAGTTTGCAATCCATCACCATCGGCGATTCGGTCACATCTATCGGTAATAGTGCCTTTTCCTATAGCGGTTTGCAATCCATCACCATTCCGGATTCGGTTACATCTATCGGAGACTATGCCTTTGATCATGCGACAAGTCTAGAGAGTAT
>CACXFX010000128.1 GCA_902767055.1 uncultured Pseudomonadota bacterium | reverse complement strand
CCTGCAAATTCTTTGCCTTTATAATCCGCACGTTTCAATGTCGCCGGTGCATTCTTCAACTCTTCTTCTGTTGCAACTTTCATTCTAATCACGCCATGCGGACAAACAATCGAGCATTTACCGCATTGAATACATGTATCAGCCTCCCAAACCGGAATTTCCGTTGCGATGCAGCGTTTTTCATATTGCGTTGTTGCTGTCGGCCATGTACCGTCAACAACATCTTTAAGCTCTGAAGTTGTCACCTTATCACCGTTTTCGGCAATGAGTTTTGCCGTCAACTTTTTCACAAACTCAGGCGCATCCGCCGGAACAGGTGATTGACGATGGAAGTTTGAGGTGACGTGATCAGGATAGCTCACTTCAAACAAATGCTCTAAAGAGGCATCAACAGCCGCATAGTTCTTTTGCACAACGGCATCGCCCTTCTTCGAATATGTTTTCTTAATCGCGGCCTTGATTTGTGCAATAGCTTCATCTTTAGGCAAAATATTCGAAATCGCAAAGAAACATGTCTGCATCACCGTGTTAATGCGTTGACCCATACCCGTGGCACGCGCCACTTCAACAGCGTTGATGGTATAGAATTTAAGCTTCTTTGAAATAATTTGCTCTTGAACTTCAATCGGCAAGTGATCCCAAACTTTATCATGATCATAAGGTGCATTGAGTAAGAATGTTGCACCCGGCTTAGCAATTTTTAAGATGTCAACCTTGTTCATAAACTGGAATTGGTGACAAGCCACAAAATCAGCCGCCGTAATCAAATAAGCCGAGCGTATCGGATTGTCTGAAAATCTGAGGTGCGACGTTGTCATAGAGCCTGATTTACGCGAGTCATACACAAAATAACCCTGCCCGTATTTTCCGGCATCTTCGGCAATAATCTTGATTGAGTTTTTGTTTGCACCGACCGTTCCGTCAGCACCCAAGCCGAAGAACACGGCACGAACAACGTCTTTCGGCTCAACATCAAATGTTTCATCATATGAAAGCGATTTATGCGTCACATCATCAACAATACCGACCGTAAAGCCGTTAATCGGCTTGGCACTTGTTGCATTTTCAAACACAGCCTTGACCATCGCGGGCGTAAACTCTTTTGAAGACAAGCCGTAGCGTCCGCCGTAAATCTTCGGCAAGCTTACAATTTCGCCGTTTGAAAAAGCTTGTGAAACGGCGGTGACAACATCCAAATAAAGCGGTTCACCTAAGGCACCGGATTCTTTTGTCCTGTCTAAAACAGAAATTGTCTTGACCGATTTAGGCAAAGCTTTTAAGAAACTTGATGTCGGGAACGGACGATAAAGATGAACTTTTAACACACCGAGTTTTTGACCGTGTGCATTCAAATATTCAATCGCTTCTTCAACCGTTTCGGCGCCGGAGCCCATCACAACGATAACATGTTCGGCATCTTTCGCACCCGTGTAGTCCACAACATGATATTGACGACCTGTAATTTTAGCGAACTTATCCATTTCTTCCTGAACAATGCCTTCAACTTTGTCATAAAACGGGTTAGAAGCCTCACGACCTTGGAAGAACACATCAGGATTTTGCGCCGTACCGCGCATAACCGGTTTTTCCGGGCGCAAAGCATGTTTTGCATTAAATTTATAATCAACGCCCTCAAGCATTGCTCTTAAATCATCATCTGATAAAAGAGAGATTTTTTTGATTTCATGTGATGTTCTGAAACCATCAAAAAAGTGCATAAACGGCACGCGTGAACGCAAAGTCGATGTTTGCGCAATCGCGGCCATGTCATGCGCTTCCTGCACCGAATTTGAAGCAAGCATTGCAAAACCGGTCTGACGACAACCCATCACATCTGAATGGTCACCGTAAATTGACAAAGCATGATATGCAAGCGAGCGTGCGGCAACATGCATCACAAACGGGCTCAATTCACCTGCGATTTTATACATGTTCGGAATCATCAAGAGCAAGCCTTGAGATGCCGTAAACGTCGTTGTTAAGCTACCTGCCTGAACGGCACCGTGACAAGCACCGGCCGCACCGGCTTCGGATTGCATTTCTTGCACAAGCGGCGTCACACCCCAAAGGTTCTTTTGATTTGCGGCAGACCAAGCGTCAGCCCACTCACCCATCGGAGATGATGGTGTAATCGGGTAAATAACGCAAACTTCGTTCATACGATGCGCAACGGAAGCAGCCGCTTCATTGGCATCCATCATTTTCATCTTTTTATCAGACATTTGTTTTCCTTAAAGTTAGAAATATTTAAAAACTGATTGCTCTATAACATATTTAAAACAAAATGCAACGATTTTCGATTTTTTATCAAACATCTTCCCAAAAAAAATATAAACACTTCATGAGAAGCCTTGACTTCTGATGTTTTCCGTTTATAATGACTCCAAATTTAAATATATAAGGAGAAACCAAATGCCAAAAATTGAAAATTTAAATTTAACAAACCGCTATGATCCGGAAAAGCGCCCTTTTGAAAGACGTCCTTTTGATCCGAATCGCCCGCGCCCTTTTATTAATCGCCCCAGATATCACAACTTTTCCGGCCGGGCAAATTTGGCATCGGCAATCATTTTAGGTTTATCAATTGCTTTTGCCGGCTTTTTTGTCGGACATTGCTACTATCAAGCACAAACCGGCATCAATACCGTGATTGTCAAAGGTTTATCCGAGAAAAACGTTAAAGCTGATTTGGCAATCTGGGAGATGAAATATGTCGTCACCGGCAATGATGTGATTAAGGCTCAAAAAGAAATTGCCGCTCAATCAGCCGTGATTAAAAATTTCTTGACAGATAACGGTTTTAATGAGGATGAAATCACAACCGGCCGTTTGGAAACCAATGATTTAAACGCAAATCCTTATCGCAATTCGTACGAAAACAACTCAAGGTTTATCTTGACACAAACCATCACGGTTAAATCACACGATGTTGAAAAAGTCGCCTCAACACTTAACAAATCTGGCGATTTGGTAGCCAAAGGCATTATCTTTAATTCGGATTACGGCTCACCGGTATCTTATTTGTTTACAAAACTTAATGAAATTAAACCCAAGATGCTTGCCGATGCAACACAAAACGCCAAACAGGCAGCCGCTCAGTTTGCTCAAAGCTCTGATAGTAAAGTCGGTAAAATTAAACATGCCAACCAGGGTGTTTTCTCGATTCTGCCAAGTGAAGAAACTTTCAATGCGACGGAAGCTCAGCAGATAAACAAAAAAGTACGCGTCGTATCGACGATTGAATACTGGTTAAAATAAGCTTTATCTCATTTTCGCACAAAAAGGAGCCGGAATTAAACGGCTCTTTTTTGTATAAAAATTAGACATAAGCAGTGCTGCTGCGCGAATCCTCCCCCTGAGCGCTTTAGCGCGGTGAGGGGGGAGGCACGGAGGGGGTGATTAACATTAAAACCGATTGCGTCAGCAATTCCTTTTTTCTCACATATCTTACTTTTTTATATCCTATTTTAGCACTACTTAGACATAAAACAACTTGACTTTAAAACAAATTTTGCTAAATTTAATTCACCGTTTCGTATTTTTACGATTATTTATATTTATTTTAATCCTTAAAAATTTTGTATAATGAAAAGTTTTTTTACCGCGGCTTTGATTGCCGTACTGGCGTTATTTGCCACATCATGCTACCAACCGAGCGTTATCGAGCTTGGTGACAACCTTGCAAAGTTCAGCCGTCGCGTTGATCGGACAACCGAACTTTTCGGTGTCAAGAACACTTTCAACGATGTCGTCATGATTGAGCCTGTTTATCAGGACATCAACTACAGCCACGGGCTGATTATCGCTTCAAAAGGTGACCGCTATGACATTTACAGTGCCTATGGCGTTAAGAAATTTTCTCATCTTAAAATAAAAAAAGTAGATTACTGTGAACAGTATCTTGAATTTGAAACAGATGAAGGACTATACCTTTATTTCCAAGGCCACGAATTGTATGGCGCCTTTGAGGATTACGATTATTATCCCGGGGTTGACCTGCTTTTTTACAGCCTTTCAAAAAGCTGTTACGGTGCCTGTCATGCAATGATAGATGAAACTCTCGTTGAGCCGAGGTATTCTGTGGTTGTTTGCGCCGTCGATGACGCCGGTAATGAGTGTTTTTATTTCGGTGATGAAAAGACAATTCAAAAAATTGTCAATAATCGCGAAGTAAAACTGACAAAAAAACAGCTTTCTTTGCTCAAAAAAGAAGCTGACGCCCGCAACACACCCTGGCCGACAAAAGGCTATGCTGTCGTGTATGTTAAAAAATTAATCTGATTTTTGCCCTTACTTTCCCGGTAAGGGCTTTTTTGTTTGCAAATATTTATAAAAAATTCTTGACAAAACATAAAAAATATTTCAAAATGCGATCAAGTATTGAATTAGTCTATCAATTAAAAAATATTCGATTATGAAAAAATTATTGTTATTGCTTGCAAGTATCATGAGTATTTGCATAGCTCGGGCTCAAGAAGAAGACGGTCCGACTTTTGAAACGTTATCCGTACCCAGCCCTGAATCTATGGAACTGGCACAACAAACAAAAGGTAAAGACTTCTTTTTGCCGCTGCAGGGAAAAAGGCATGTACACATTTATCCGACGCTTGATATGTGCACATCTTTGTCACAAGACAAAAACAAACCGGATCCCGAAAATGGAAACATCGAAGACAAATCCTCTACCGGTTTGAGTTTGAACTTTGGCGCATCGATCATATTTGTCCCCGGCAAACCGACTAATGAAGCATTAAAGGTTAATCCTTTGGGTTTTGCCTACAATTTCGGTTTCATCAGTGCTGTTGAAAAGAGTGAAAAATACGAAGTAACCTGTAGTTTTCTTCTCAAGGCCGGTGTAGAAATCGGCAATCAACACGCGATGGGTGTCGGTTTGGATTTTCTGGCCGGTTATGGCAAGTCCAAGGGCGATGTTTTCTTTTATAACGACATCGTCGAAGACACAGAGCCGAAATCGGTCACGTGTTACACCAATTGGTGTTTTCAGTACGGCGGCCAAATATGGTTCAGAACAGGCCTCTTAAAGGATAAGATCCAGGGTATAGAAGTTTTGACGTTTGTCCAACTTCTCTGGGCACAAAATCCGAACATCATGACTCCGGTGTCCAAAAACCATATGAATCTATGGAAAGGAGAGAACTGGAAGATTGGTATTATGGTACGCTATCCGTTTTAATCTAAACAAAAAAACATCGCCTCTAAAGACGGTGTTTTTTGTTTGCTTAAAAGCTTAAAATTTTTTCGAAACAACTTAAAACAAGATTACCGTTCGTGATTTTTCTTATTTTTTGATGAAAATTCGATCATCGCCAAATCCTGCTTTTTATCGTCTTTAAATGATATGGAAAGCGTATCTTTTGTTTTTTCTTGTAAAGCAGGATAATCACCGAATTCTTTTGTTAAATCTTTAATTTCCTTGTTAATAGGCAAATCTTCGAGCAAATTTTGAATCTCGGCTTCATAATCTTTCGTTGCAAACAAAAGTTTTGCCATTTTCATCGGATCTTGCGTCTTTAAAAGCTGTTTTGCGGCCGATTCGGCAACCTGTCGCACAAAAGTATGTCGAAAAGCTTTTTGCGCATCTTCGCGATCATTTTTTGTCTTTTTTTGCTTTTCTTCAAAATATCTTCGCTCAAATCGCGAAAATTCACTGACCGGCGATAAACCGCTTGAAAAACCTTTTATACCTTGCGATTCTGTCTTTTCATCACTCAAAGCCCTGATACCGCGGCTCCCCGGTGAACGATATATAATCCAGTCATAAACAATTTCGTCATTTAACGCGGCATCAAAAATTTTCTGTTCGACATCTGTCAAATCAACATGTTTAACTTTACCGTCCGACGCCGTATAAACAATGATATGCTCCAAAAAAAATTCTTCGGTATATTTTGCTTTAGAAAGATGATTGGTCAACACATGACTCATCAAAATCGCAGCCAACCCGAGTTTTAACTCATCGTTAGCATAATAAACTATTTTTCTCGGATCACGCCGAACTTCGGGAACACTTAAAGCACGATTGATTGCCAAAACATGAATTTGTTTTAACAAGCGCACTTGTTTTTCATTTAAAAAAACATTGCTCTCAATATCCATATCAGCAGATTTTTGTGCAAATTGACGCACAACTTCTTCTATTTTCTGCTGTCTTTTTGTGCTTGAAGCGTCATTTTCGGGCATATCAGACAAAAATCCTTTTATTTGCTGTCAGTACCTGTCTTGCGATAGCATCTGCAATGACAAATTCCGTCACGTTCAATATCGCTTTTACATAATTCCGAAATGCAATAACGGTTGTCGTTATGCCCGTCACAGGGACATCTTTTCCACTCTTCGTCGCCAAACATCATTGTTTTGGCTCTTGCGATTTTTTCAATGTTTTCTGTGGGTTCATAACCCTGCTCTTTACAGTTTGCAAGCATTTTTTCAAGTATTGTTGCCATTTTACAGTCCTTTATTTTCAAGTTTGTTTAACAAATTTTCAAGTTCATCAAAATTATTGAATTTCAAAACAATTTTGCCTTTTCCCGCATCGCTGAAATGAATTTCGGTTTCGACACCCAAAACGTGCCCGAGTTGCAGTCCAAGCTCTTTTTCGTTCGGGTTTTTAACGGGTCTGTATTTTCCCTTTTTACGCTCTTTTGAACGACAAATCAAGTCTTCTGTTTGACGTACGCTCAAATCTTTTGATACAATTTTTTGAGCCATGTCTTCTGCGTTTTGCAAACCGACAAGCGCACGCGCATGTCCGGTCGAGATTTTTTTATCGCTGACCATATTTTGCACACTTAAAGGAAGCATCAAAAGCCTTAAAGTGTTTGTAATATAACTCCTTGATTTTCCAATAGATTTAGCAAGATTATCATGCGTGATATGATATTTGTTAACAAGTTTTTCAAAACCCTTTGCTTCTTCAATGGGGTTCAAATTTTCACGCATCATATTTTCGATTAAAGCAATTTCAAAAGCCTCGGCATCACTCAAATCCTTTTTAATAACGGGGATTTTATCAAGACCGGCCTCAATTGCGGCGCGATAACGACGCTCACCGGCCACGATTTCAAAATGAGCGTCTGATTTTTGACGCACCAAAATAGGCTGTAAAATACCTTTTTGCCTGATTGATTCGGCAAGCTCTTTTAGGCTTTCTTCATCAAACGTTTGACGTGGTTGATATGCACAAGGCACTATCTTTTGAATATCAAGGCTTTCAACATCGCCTTCTTTTTCGGCGCTTTGAACAAATTTATTGAGGTCAAAGGCTTCGTTTTCGTCACCGAATAACGCATCAAGACCGCGGCCTAAACCATGTTTTTGCTCGCTCATATTAAATTTCTCCTTCTCTTTTTAAAACTTCTTTTGCCAGTTTGATATAACTTTGCGCACCGGTACTTTTAAAATCATAAAGCATAATCGGTTTACCGTGCGATGGAGCTTCCGAAATACGCACACTGCGCGGAATAAGCGTTTGATAAACCAGCGCGCCAAAATATTTTCTAACATCTTTCTCAACCATAAAGCTCAAGTTGTTTCGTCTGTCAAACATCGTCAAAACAATACCTTGGACCTTTAAGTTCGGGTTAAGCGTTCGCCTGATTCGCTCGATATTTTTAATTAAATCTGCCAACCCTTCAAGCGCTAAAAATTCACACTGTAACGGAATAATCACCGAATCCGAAGCTGTCAATGCGTTGACGGTCAACAAATTAAGCGACGGCGGGCAATCAATCAAGATATAATCAAATTCACTTTTAAGGGTATATAACGCGTTTTTTAAGATATATTCGCGCTTTACCATATTGATAAGCTCAACTTCGGCCGCCGCTAAATCAGGTTTTGACGGCACAATCAAAAAATTCGGCACCAAAGTTTGTTTTAAGGCCTGCCTGACATCGGTATTATTGACCAAAACATCGTACGATGAATAAACAACATCTTTTTTATTTATTCCGATTGAAGTCGTTGCATTTCCTTGGGGGTCAAGATCAAATAAAGCAACTTTTTTACCGATGGCAGCCATAGCTGTCGCAATATTAATGGCTGTTGTTGTTTTTCCGACTCCGCCTTTGCGATTTGTCACCGAAATAATTTTCATCATTTTTTCCTTAAATTTGAAAGCCTTAGCACAACTCCTTGAGGCTCAACCTCACTTTTTAAAACTTCACAATTAAAACACCAGTTTTTTTGTGCCTCGGCAAGTTCATTAACATACCCCTGCCCTTTCGGAAAAATTAGAACAGTGTTCATATTTGAAAGAGGGTGCGCAAAGCTCAATAATTTATTTAAATTTGCAACAGCCCGAGCAGTGATAAAATCAGCCGGATTTAATTTTAAATTTTCCGAGCGTTCATTTATTATTTCAATATTATTCAGATTGAGTCTTTTTCTGACATCATTTAAATACACTGTTTTTTTTGTGATACTCTCAATTAATTTGAACTGCGTTTTTCTTTGATCAACCATCGCGGCTATTGCAAGAACAATCGCCGGAAACCCCGCACCGGATCCGATATCATAAACCAGTTTTGCATCACTGTTCAGGTACTGATATAATTGGTACGAATCGGCAATATGTCTTGTCCAGACTTCTTTCAAAGAATTCGGGCTGACAAGGTTCATTTTTTCTTGCCATTCTTTTAAGATATTGATATAACAAGAAAAAAAGCCTAATGTTTCACGTGAAACATTGTATTTTGATAAAAACTGTTCCATAAAAAATTTTATACAACACACTTTTAAATTCATCAACCATATTTAAAAGTTACAAACAAATAAAATATCGCTTGAATTTTTTAACCGGTGGTGTATAAAAGACCTCAAAATATAAGGATGATAATAATGGATAATAAAACTTTTGATGTGATTGT
>CACXFX010000127.1 GCA_902767055.1 uncultured Pseudomonadota bacterium | reverse complement strand
GTATTTACCTCAAAAGGTTTTATTTAACACAGCCAAACGGAGAAAATATGGTAAAATCATCATGAACTTATTGACTCTCCATATTTCTGCGCTAATAATAGAACAGAAATAGAACATTGAAGAGGTAAAATGCGCCAGCACGTTATAGCATTGGTTGATTGTGACTGCTTTTTCGTTTCTTGCGAACGAAAAGATAATCCCGATTTGCAGGGCAAGCCGGTGTGCGTGATGACCGGCGGAGGTTCAAAAGGCATTATAGTGTCGCGCTCCAAAGAAGCCAAAGCACTCGGGATTAAAATGGGACAGCCGTATTTTCAGGTTAAGCCGAACTTTAGGGCCGCAATTTGTGTTCCGGCGCGTAATTTTGTATGGATTGACGACAATTCGAACATAATAGAGAAAGTTAAGTCATTCGGCAGTCAGACCATACAGGTAACAAACGAAAATTGTCTTAAGGACATTTTAGAGCATTTAGAAGAAAAGGAACTGATGAAATGACGAAGATTATTGCCGGATTCGGCGGCGTCGGCAAAACCACACTCGCAAAAAAGTATAAAAATGTTTTGGATTTGGAATTTACGCCGTATAAATATCTGATTGAAAATTATAGTAATTATGATGCCGAAGCCGTTAAAGGTCAAGGTATTGCAAAAAAGGAACTCAATCCGGATTTTCCCAAAAATTACATTGCCGCCATTGATGAAAATATCGGTAAATACGATTATATTCTGGTATGGTGTCATCCGGAACAGTCATTGCCGCATTTGGATAAAGCCGGCATTGATTATGAGATATTTCTGCCGACACGCGATGCTTTAGATGAATATCGTCAGCGTTTTATCAATCGCGGCAATGGACAAGAATATATCAATCGTGTCAGCTCTAAAGAAAGTTACGACAAACGGTTACCGCAATGGCAAGCACTCGGCAAACCGATAGTGTTTTTAGAGGCAGGTGAAACTTTAGAAAGTTATCTTTTGACGCATCCTCAATATCCGAAGCTTTTACCGAGAGATAATATTCAAATTTAAATTCCCCTATCGTCAAACCAACGAAAAGTTGGTTTGACTGCCACCGCAAAAGTGTTGACGGTTTTTTGTGCATTTTGCGTATCAGCAAAGAGATAATTTATAAGTATTTCAAAAAAAGCGTTAGCTTTAGGGCTAGTCAAAGCGGTGGTGCTCAAGCTCTTTGCTTTCAGTAAACTTGCAAAGCATGGAGAGTGGTTATAAATATATTTTACTTCCATTTTTTAAAAAAGAATGTTATAAAACAGATATCAACAGAAAGGATGAACAATGACATTTGAAGAACTGACTACTGCTCGCTATACGCAAAGAAGCTATGATAGCAAACCTCTTGAAGATGAAAAAATTCAAAAGATCTTGCAGGCCGGACGTGTTGCGCCGACTGCCAAAAACAACCAACCGCAAAAGGTTTATGTTGTACAATCACCGGCGGCGATGGATAAATTGCGCAAGTTAACTCCTTGTCATTATAATGCCCCGCTTGCCATGATTATTTGCTATGATAAAAATCAAGAGTGGCATAATCCGGCGGATAGTGACATTACTTCTGGCGTCGAAGATGCCAGTATTGTTGCAACGCACATGATGTTGCAAGCCGCAGATTTGGGCGTTCATTCCACTTGGGTGAATATGTTTGTGCCGAGTGAAACACAAAAAGCCTTTGATTTGCCGAAAAATGAAGTGCCTGTTTTGCTTATGATGTTTGGTTATCCAACAGCCTCTGCGACACCGGCACCGGCGCATGTAAATAAGAAACCTTTATCTGATACGGTTAAATTCTTGTAATTTTTTTTCAATTGCTTGACGGACGGATCATGTTATGGAAGTATAATGATTAAAGTTTTGTTTGTATGTTTAGGCAATATTTGTCGCTCACCGATGGCTGAGTTTGTTTTTAAGCAAATGGTTGAGGAACGCGGTCTATCGGAGAGGTTTGAAATTGATTCCGCCGGAACAAATTATGACTGTGATGAACGCAACTTTATGCACTATAGTGCACGTGAGATGTTAAAATCAATGCATGTGCCGTTTGAGGAACATTATTCCCGGCGCATTCGACCAAACGATTATACTTACTATGACTATATTTTGGCAATGGACGACAGCAATATTGAAGATATTCAATCGTTAGTTGGTGGGGATACGGAGCACAAAATTCATCGGTTGCTTGATTTTACCAGCAATCCGCGCAATATCCGCGACCCTTGGTATACCGGAAACTTTGACGAAAGCTATTGGGATATTGTTGAGGGTTGTCAGGCATTTTTAGAACATTTACTTAAGGAGAATAATGATGGGTAAAAAAATATTAAGCATACAGCAGATCAGAGTCTTAATGAAAAAAAGAACACCGATGATATTTGGCACGGATTTGTTACAATCTTTTTATGAATATGGTCAAGAAGCCCTCAAAATAATGATGGAAATGAATAATAAGTATCATACACCCGACGAAGTCAGAGAGTTGTTCTCTGAATTGATTGCGCGTAAAGTCGATAAAAGTTGCTTGATATTGCCGCCTTTTTATACCGAGTTTGGAAAGAATACCAAATTAGGTAAAAAGGTTTTTATCAATACTTGTTGTCATTTTCAAGATAATGGCGGAATAGAAATCGGTGATAATTCAATGCTGGGTAGTAATGTTACGATTGTTACACTGAACCATGAATTT
>CACXFX010000126.1 GCA_902767055.1 uncultured Pseudomonadota bacterium | reverse complement strand
TGTCATCGGGCTTTATAAAACGGATGTGTATGCCGCAATAGAAGTTTTCTTTTATCGCGGCGGGCAAAATTACGGAAATGTGCCGTTCTTGTTAAAAAATACCGAAGATGCATCGGAAAGTGAAATTTTAGAAGCCTTTATTTCAGAATTTTATTTTAACCGAGATGTTCCAAAAGAAATTTATCTGCCGACCGCAATAGAAAATACGTCATTTTTTGAAAATGCGCTTCAAACAAAATTGATGACTTTTCAAAAAGGGGAAAAGAAAAAACTCATTGATGAAGCAAATTTAAATGCCAAGGCCGCGCTTGAACGGCATTTAAGCCAAAGTGCAAGTATTAAGCAAAACCTGATTGAAATGCAAGAAGTATTCGGCTTAAAACGTATCCCTCAGCGAATCGAAATTTATGACAATTCGCACAATCAGGGATCTTATGCCGTCGGTGCGATGGTTGTGGCAACGCCGGCGGGATTTGATAAAAAGTCATATCGTACTTTCAATATCAAAGTGACACAAAATACCAATGATGATTTTGCAATGATGCAGGAGGTTCTAAAGCGCAGATTTTCTCATATCAGTGATGAAAACAGGCCTGATGTCATTTTGCTTGACGGTGGTTTGGGGCAGCTCGATGCAGTTTATAAAGCACTTGAAAATTATGATTTAAAGGATATGGCGATTATTGCGATTTCAAAAGGACCGGAACGCAATGCCGGCAGGGAATTTTATCACCAAAAAGGCAAAGAAAGTTTTGCGCTTGAATATCGATCGCCTTTGGCTTTTTATCTGCAGACGCTACGCGACGAAGCACACCGTTTTGCCATCGGGACACATCGAAAAAAACGGGCTAAATCGATATATCAGTCAAAACTTGATGATATTGAAGGAATCGGTGCAAAACGCAAAAAAGATTTGCTTAAATTCTTTGGGTCAACCGAGGATATTAAGGCCGCAAGTCTTGCAGATTTGCAAAAAGTTGAAGGGATAAGCAAAAAAACGGCTGAAAAAGTGTATAAATACTTTCACAAATAATTTTTTTGAGTTATCTTAAAGGTATCTGTGAAACAAAATTAAAATAAGGATGATGATTAATGTACAATTTACCTAATTTACTGACAATTTCCAGAATCGTTGTGATTCCGGTGATTTTCTTGACGCTTTACATCAATTCGTTTGCTTGGCAAATGTTTGCGGGTGCTTTGTTTGTTATTGCCTCAATCACCGACTATTTTGACGGTTATTTGGCGCGTAGCCGCGGTCAGACATCAGCTTTCGGCAGACTTCTTGACCCGATTGCGGACAAGTTGCTTGTTTCGTCCGCACTTGTGCTTATCTTAGCCAAGCCTGACATGGTTTCTTTTAAGATCAGTTATATTCCGGCATTTGTTATTTTATGCCGCGAAATTTTGGTCTCGGGTTTGCGTGAGTTTTTGCGTGAAGTGAATGTCGGTTTGCCGGTGACTCGCTTGGCAAAATGGAAAACCGCTTTTCAAATGACGGCACTTTCGATGATGATGTTCAACGGTCTTTGGCATTGGAACGGCATCGGTGAATTTTTACTTTGGATTGCGGGCGCATTAACCTTTATCACGGGATATCAGTATTTTCAAAAGAGTGTTGAATATATTAAAGCCTCTGAAAAAGCTAAGAAAGTTGAGGCAAAAGTTGCCGTTAAAACGGCTCAGTCCGACAAACCGGTTTTGAAAGTAAAAGCAGCTAAAAAAACAAGTTCAAAGAAAAAAACAACGGCAAAGAAAACAGCAAAAAAATAGATGGAAGAAGATAAAAAACATATCTTAGTTGTCGATGATGATGCCGGCATTCGCACTCTTCTCGGACGCTTTTTGTTCGAGCAGGGTTTTGCCGTATCAATGGCAAGCGATGCCGTTGAGGCGATGATGTTTTTATCGCAATATAAATTTGATTTGTTGATTTTGGATGTGATGATGCCCGGGCAGAACGGATTCGAGTTCTTAAAACAAGTCCGAGGGGATAATAATGTTCCCGTTTTGATGCTGACCGCGATGGGCGAAACGCAAAGCCGTATTTTGGGCCTTAAAACGGGGGCTGATGATTATTTGCCAAAGCCGTTTGACACGACCGAACTCGTATTGCGTATTAAAAACATATTTAAGCGATTGCCCGATAAAGGGGTTGTTAATGATGTTTTAGACTTTGGCGTCTGTTTTTATGATATGCGTTTAAGAGAGCTGAAAAGACATACGGGAGAGGTTATTCATCTGACAAATATTGAACAGCAATTGCTCTCAATATTAGGTCATAAAGCCGGTCAAACTTTTACGCGTGAAAAATTGGCTGAACTTTTGGGCGGTGATAACAATTTGCGCTCAATTGATGTGCAGATGACGAGATTGAGAAAAAAAATTGAGCAAGATTCGAAAAATCCGCGTTATTTGCAGACCATTCGCGGCAAAGGGTATATGTTGCTTGTCAAGTGAGGTAAAAAATGCATGTCATGTTGCCTAAATCAATGGATGAGAATATCCATTCTTTGAGATTGAAAATGTTGCCGAAAACGCTGTTTTTCAGGACAATGTTGCTGGTTTTTGTGCCTTTAATCGTTGTGCAAATCGTTTCTATCATCGCTTATTTTAACGGAAGTTGGGCTAAAGTCGGCAAGCGCTTGTCCGACAATTTGGCATCTAATATGGCTTTTATTGTGACGACGGCTGAAAAAAATCCTTCCGGTTTTGAAGAAATTAAAAAATTGGCACATGATTTTTATGAATTGGATGTCGAATATTCTAAAAATGACGAAAAATATAAAGTTTTAAATGATGCACGCTATAATAAAATGGTGACCGGTTTTTTAGAAAAATCGATGAAAGATAAATTTGCCGATACACCAACGCAGCTTTATTTGTCCGGCAAAAAAGAATTGGTTGCGCTTGTTGATACAAAAGACGGACTTTATCGTTTTAAGAGCTCCACCAAAAATATTTTTAACTCATCGATTTTCGGCTTTATTGCATGGATGATCGGTACATCGCTTTTGCTTTTCGGTGTTTCAACTTTGTTTTTGCGTGTTCAGGCGCGATCCATTCGCCAGCTTGCCGATGCGGCTGAAAACTTTGGTAAAGGTATTGATGTGACATTTAAGCCTTACGGGTCTTCAGAGGTGCGTACGGCCGGTGTCGCTTTTAATAAGATGAAAGAACGTATTCGCCGCCAAATGTCGGAACGGACGCAAATGTTGGCCGGTGTGTCGCATGATTTGAAAACACCGTTGACGCGCATGAAGTTAAGGCTTGCGATGCAACCGAAAAATGAAGATAACGAAGCTTTTTTGGAAGATGTGACTGAAATGCAGCAAATGCTTGAAGGTTATCTTGCTTTTGCGCGCGGTGAAGGTGGTGAAGAAAGCAGTGAGTTTGATTTTGATCTCTTGGTTTCGAATATTGTTGAAAAATTTAAGATTTTAGGTTATAAAATCGAGTGTCAAACGTGCAATGAGGCGGTTTTAATCGGGCGTCCGCAAGCCTTAAATCGCGCGGTGACAAATGTGATATCAAATGCTTGTCATTACGCCAAAAATGTTAAAGTTTCACTTCAAAAAGTGAATAATCGTTTAGAGCTTGATATCGAAGATGACGGGCCGGGTATTCCCAAAGACAAAAGAGAAGAGGTTTTTAAGGCTTTTTATCGTTTGGAAGAATCTCGAAACAAAC
>CACXFX010000125.1 GCA_902767055.1 uncultured Pseudomonadota bacterium | reverse complement strand
CCGCCGAAATATGCTTAACGGCAAATGTTTTATAGGTTGTCAAAACCTGCGTCCAAAATTCATCAATCGGATCGACAAGCAATAAAACCTCAATTCCTTTTTGCTTAAAAGCCTCTAATTGCGGATTGTTTTTCAAGGTCGGCACATCATCGCCCGTGATATAATAAATTGCTTTTTGATCTTCTTTGGCACGGCTGATATATTCGTCCAAAGTCGTCAGCTTTGTATCATCGTTTGTTGAGGCAAAAAGCGAAAGCGCGGCGACTTCTTCTTTGTTTGAAAAATCTTCATAAATGCCTTCTTTAAAAGCCGCACCGAAAGCTTTCCAGAATTTTAGATAATCTTCATAATCGCTTTGGCGTTTTTTCAGCTCTTTTAAGATTCGACTGACGATACCTTGTCTGATTTTTGCCAAGAGAGCATTTTGTTGAAGCATCTCGCGCGAAATATTCAAAGGCAAATCAGCGCTGTCAATCACACCTTTGACAAATCTCAAATATGCCGGCATCAACCCTTCGACTTTATCGGAAATAAACACCTTGTTGACATAAAGTTTTAAGCTTTGTTGACGATCCGGCTGAAACAAATCATAGGGCGCAGTTGAGGGAATATATAAAAGCGCATTGTATTCAATGCTTCCTTCTGCTTTAAAATGAAGCGTCATCCAAGGATCATCAAGATTTTTTGAAATATGATGATAGAATTCTTTATATTGCTCGTCGGTAATTTCGGCTTTATTTCTGGTCCAAAGTGCCGATGCCGTATTGATTGTTTCTTCTCCCGCTTTGCCTAAATTTAAGACAATCGGATATTCGATGTGGTCGGAATAGGTGCGAACAATGTGGCGCAAATAAACCGTATCGGTAAAGTCTTTTGCATCCTCTTTTAAGAAAAGTTTGATGTCCGTACCGTTTTCTTTGCGCTCGGCCTCTTTAATTTCAAAACCGTCAAGACCGTTTGATGTCCATTGATAAGCCTGTTTATCACCGGCTTTTTTGGTGATAATTTCAACCTTTTGAGCCACCATAAAGGCCGAATAAAATCCGACACCGAATTGACCGATTAAATCAACGGCCGACCCGTTATCTTTTAAGTTCTTCACAAAATCCGCGGTACCTGATTTTGCGATTGTACCGATGTGGTTAATCAAATCATCTTTATTCATACCGATACCGTTATCCGAAACGGTCAACGTATTTGCCTTTTCATCCGGCGTCAACGTGATTTGAAAAGCACCTTTTGTTTTTATTTCAGGATTTGTTAAAGACCAATATTTAAGTTTATCACAAGCATCACTGGCATTTGAAATCAGTTCTCTTAAAAAAATATACTTTTCGGAATACAGCGAATTAATGACGATATCCAAAAGCTTTGCAACTTCGGTCTGAAATTCTCTCTTTTCACTCATTGGTTTGTCCTTAAAAAAAATTGTTCAAACATACTATGTATATGGAACTTAAAATGGTTTTACGCAAGGGGTAAAATATATTTTTTAAAAAAAAGAATATTTATTTTTGCTTATCTTTCTTGCTTATTTTCTTTTGTTCGGGCTTGTTTGGTAAATAATTTTCATCGGTAACGACTTTTTGACCTGTTCGTTTTTCAAAATCTTCTTTGGCACGTTTAGAAATATTACCACCGATTTTAGCCGCCTTTTTATTTTCTTTCATGCCGATAGCATTTGTATTTTCCGCAACCTGACGTGTTGAGAGTTCTGCCAAAGCCGTAAAAATAAGCTCTGCCTCACTCATATGGTCACGTAAATTTTGCGATTTTAAGCCTTTTAATTGTTTATGTTCTTTAACTGATAATCCGGACCATTCCTGATGGATAATGTTGGTTAAGATGGCGTATTCTTCATCTTTTGTAATTTCATGGGCTTTCCAATAGTCTGTCAGCTTATTACGCGTTTCTTGTCCCATCATACGTTGCCCAATCCATTTTTCGGAATGCCCAAGCCTTTGCCAATTTTCGCGTGCACGATTGATACTCAATGATGGGTCAGCAACTTCGATCATTCGCTCATAACCGACTCGGGCAAGCCACCTCTTAATCGGTTCGGCTTTAGGACTCGGAACAGATTGAACGATTCTAAGCATTGTTTCAGCATTTGCAACATCTGTTTCTCGCATTTTGCCGTCTGTTGCCATCATTTTCAACCGGTGACAATTTGTCACCGTTTCAGCAGCACCTTCATTTCTCAGCCGTTCGGCAAGTTTATTCCAATATTTTCGCGCTGTTTGATAATCTTTTTCCAAAAGTATAACCATCACATCAATGACGGAAAAATACCAAACATCTTTCTCTTCATCATAAATCGAGCGAATTTTGCTTTGTTCAAAAATTTTAATATCATTTTTCATGAGGCGTCCTTTGGTTCTATATTTGTTCTTATTTTATATTCAATTAATAAAATATAAACAACAAAATTAAGATACTAACAGCTATTTTAGATTCTTAAAAATTTCAGCTCATATCTCTGTTGCTTGTATTCTCACAGATAATCAGTTTGATACTCGCAAACTTTTCCGCCTCTTTAAATATTGCTGATTTAGCCTAATTTAATCGCCGTTTTAATCAAATCAACAAAAAGCGGATGCGGCGCAAACGGTTTTGATTTAAGTTCAGGGTGGAATTGCACGCCGATAAACCACGGATGGTCTGTGCGCTCAACAATCTCAGGCAAAAGTCCGTCCGGAGATCTGCCCGAAACAACCATTTTGCTTTGTTTTAATATATCCTCATAATTGATATTGACTTCATAACGGTGACGATGACGCTCCGAAATTTCGTTGACGCCATAAATCGCACGAACTTTGGAGCCTTCTTTTAATTCGCAAGGATAAGCACCCAAACGCATTGTTCCGCCCAAATCGCCGCCTTCAACTCTTTGCTCGAGTTTACCATCCTTTTGCCACTGATGCATTAAGCCCACGACAGGTGTGCACGCCAAGTTAAATTCTGTCGTATCGGCATCAACAACACCCGCAACATTTCGCATTGTTTCAATAACGGCCATTTGCATCCCGAAACAAATCCCCAAAAACGGAATCTTATTTTCTCTTGCATAGGTAATTGCATTGATTTTGCCTTGAGTGCCCCGTTTACCGAATCCGCCCGGAACAATAATGGCCTGCATATCTTTAAGATACTTTTCAGGTTTTTCTTTTTCCAAAAGCTCGGAATCAATCCAGGCAATATCAGCCTTAACTTCGTTAGCGATTGCTCCGTGCTTAATCGCTTCGTGAAGAGATTTATACGCTTCCAAAAGCTGGGTATATTTACCAACTACCGCAATTTTAACCACACCTTTCGGATGACCCGCAATATCAACGATTTTTTGCCACTTGCTTAAATCCGAACGATGTTCGTTGCATTCAATACAAAAATGGTTGCACACTGCGCGGTCGATACCTTCTTTTTCATAAGCAAGCGGCACTTCATAAATGTTTGATACATCAAGCGCCGTAATGACATTTTCTTCTTTTACGTTGCAAAACAGTGCCAGCTTTCTTTTTTCGTTTTGCTCAATCGGCATCTGCGAACGGCAAAGAAGCATATCGGGCTGAATACCATATTCTTGCAATTTTTTGACCGAGTGTTGTGTCGGCTTGGTTTTGAGCTCTCCCGCCGTCGGAATATACGGAAGCAATGTCAAATGCACAAACATCACCCTTTGCCGTCCCAATTCATACGCGATTTGCCTGATGGCTTCCAAATAAGGCTGCCCTTCAATATCACCGACCGTTCCGCCAATTTCGCAAAGCACAAAATCTTCATCTGTTAAATGCGAAGTAATAAATTCTTTAATCTCGTTTGTGACATGCGGCACAACTTGAATCGTCGCTCCTAGGTATTCACCGCGGCGTTCTTTGTTAATCACGCTTTGATAAATTTTTCCGGATGTCGTACTGTCATATTTTGTTGCCTCAACGCCCGAAAAACGCTCATAATGACCTAAATCAAGATCTGCTTCCGTGCCATCATCGGTGACGAAAACTTCACCGTGCTGATAAGGGCTCATTGTGCCCGGATCAATATTTAAGTACGGATCCAACTTACGCAAACGCACCTTAAAACCCCTGCCCTGCAAAATCGAAGCAAGCGAAGCCGAAGCCAAACCTTTGCCTAAAGACGATACAACTCCACCCGTGATAAAAATAAACTTTGTTTTTGTATTTGTCATTGTTACTATCCTATATTTTTCTCAAAAATTTTAAAGTGATAAAGGCACCTGCCTTAAATGAGGTGCCTTTTGTTTTTTACGTTTAAATAAAAGCGTTATTTTCCGAGCGGAACGCTTGGAACATCAGGCACATTTTGCTGAACCGGAACCGTCTCAACAACGGATACGGGTCTTCTGGTTGCATTTTTATAATAAATTGAAAGCGAAATACTGGTGATAAAGAAAATCGTTGCTAAAATCGCCGTCAAACGTGTGAGTAAATTTCCCGTACCGCGCGCACTTAAAAAGCTGTTGGCACCGCTACCGCCGCCAAGCCCGTTCAACGCACCGCCGCCGGAACGCTGCATCAAGATAAGAGCGACCAAAAAAATCGCCGTCATCAAATGAATCACTAATAAAATCGAACCCATATTATTTTTTCCTTTTATCTTTTAATTTGCTTTGCGGATAATTTCCAAAAAGTCTTCGGATTTTAAGCTTGCGCCACCGATCAAACCGCCGTCAATATCAGGCTCAGCCATCAATTCGGCAGCATTTGCCGGTTTCATGGAGCCACCATACAAAATCTTCATACGTGATGCAACCGCTTTAGAAGATTTGTGAACAAGAACATTTCTGATATGCGCATGAACTTCCTCGGCATCTTGCGGCGTTGCGGTTTTACCCGTGCCGATAGCCCAAACGGGCTCATAGGCAATCACGGTGTTAGAGGCACTTGCCCCTTTGGGAAGCGAAGCCTTAACTTGTTTTTCAACCACTTCCAATGCCTTGCCCGACTCGCGCTCGGCAAGCGTTTCACCGACACAAATAATCACTTTTAACCCGGCATTCAAGGCAGCTTCTGCTTTTGCTTTGACAAGCGCGCTTGATTCTTTATGGTCAGAGCGACGCTCGGAGTGGCCTAAAATAACAAAGTCGCAACCGGCATCTTTAAGCTGGACGGGGCTGACATCGCCCGTGTGCGCACCTTTATCAAAAGTGCTGCAATCTTGCGCACCAAGCATCACCTTAGACCCGCGAAGCGCTTTTTTAACCGTAGTTAATAGCACAAACGGCGGACAAACCAAAACATCGGCCTGCGGTTTTAAGGCTTTAACACCTAACGCGATTTCTTTGGCAAGCTTTTGCCCGTCAGAAAGCAACCCGTTCATTTTCCAGTTGCCGGCAATAAATTTTTTTCTTTGCATCGAATATATCCTTAAAATATTTATAAAATTAAATTTAGGATTTTCTAGCACATATCTTTTCATTTTTCCAGCTAAAAAATACGATTGTCACGAAAAAATATTTTTGTTGACATAAAAAACGGAAAATTACGACGCACGCCATTTAGATTAATACGGAAAGATTTATCTGCATTTTGACGGCAAAAATAAAAGATTTTTAAAAAAATGATTTTTTGTCTTGAAAACAACAAAATTTTTGGCTATAAT
>CACXFX010000124.1 GCA_902767055.1 uncultured Pseudomonadota bacterium | reverse complement strand
CGATTTTTATAATCACAGCCACCTTATTTGTTAATGAGCCTTTTATAACACATATTTTTCAAAAATCAAGTGTTTTTTTTGTTTTTTTGCGCTTATATTTCAAAAAAATCGGCTTTAAGCCGATTTTTTCTTTTTCTTTTTGATTAAAACAGGCTTGGCGCCGTCATTGACAACTTTTTCATCAACAATGACTTCCGTGATGTCTTTCATATCCGGAATTTCATACATCAAATCGAGTAAAATACCTTCCATAATTGCCCGAAGACCACGCGCACCGGTTTTTTTCTCAATTGCTTTTTTGGCAATGGCACGAAGCGCATCTTCTGTGACGGTCAATTTGACATTTTCCATTTCAAAAAGCGTCGAATACTGTTTTATCAAGGCATTTTTCGGTTCGGTCATCACTTTGACTAAAGCATCTTCATTTAAATCATTTAATGTTGCAATAATCGGCAATCTTCCGATAAGTTCCGGAATAAGACCGAATTTTAACAAATCTTCAGACTGAACATCTTTTAAGATTTGGCCGATGGAAGCCTCATCCTTTGAAGCCACTTTGGCACCAAAACCGATAGATGTATCTTTACCACGCTTTGAAATAATTTTTTCCAAGCCCGCAAAAGCACCGCCGCAAATAAACAATATATTTGTTGTATCAACGTGCAAAAATTCTTGCTGGGGATGTTTGCGCCCACCCTGAGGCGGCACATTTGCAACCGTACCTTCGATGATTTTAAGCAAAGCCTGCTGAACACCTTCACCGGATACATCGCGCGTAATCGACGGACCGTCCGTCTTGCGGGTGATTTTATCAATCTCATCGATATAAACAATACCGCGCTCGGCTTTTTCAATATCATAATCGGCAGCCTGCACAAGCTTTAAGATAATGTTTTCGACATCTTCACCGACATAGCCGGCCTCGGTCAAAGTCGTTGCATCCGAAATGGCAAACGGCACATCCAAAATACGTGCCAAAGTCTGCGCCAAAAGCGTTTTACCCGAGCCTGTCGAACCGATTAATATCACATTTGATTTGGCAATCTCGACATCTTTGTTTTCCGTTTTGCAATTAAGGCGCTTGTAGTGGTTATAAACGGCAACCGAAAGCACTTTTTTTGCATCATCCTGACCGATGACATATTGATCCAAAAATTCTTTAATCTTAGACGGGGTGGGCAAATCGCCTTCAAAAAGCGGGGCACCGGATTTTTCCTGATGCAATTCTTCAGCGACAATATTGATGCAAACGTCGATGCATTCATCACAAATATACACGCCGCGTCCGGCAATCAACTTTTTGACTTCATTTTGGCTTTTTCCGCAAAATGAACAGTGCAATTCTTTATCTTCGCTCATAAAACCTCCTTATTTGATTTGTCCTCTGTTTTTGACAATTTCATCAATCAAGCCGAATTTTTTAGCCTCATCCGGTGTCATAAAATTATCTCTGTCCATCGCTTTTTCAATAACCTCGAGCGGCTGGCCGGTATTGTCGGCATAAATTTGGTTTAAGCGACGACGCATATCCAAAATCAATTTTGCCTGAATTTCAATATCGGTTGCCTGTCCTTTGGCACCGCCTGAGGGCTGATGAATCATGATTTGTGAATTTGGCAAAGAAAACCTCTTGCCTTTTGCCCCGCCGGCAAGCAAAAATGACCCCATTGAGCAGGCCTGCCCGATACAAAGCGTTGCAACATCACACGAAATATATTGCATGGTATCATACATCGCCATTCCCGAAGTAATCACCCCACCCGGCGAATTGATGTATAAAAAGATATCTTTTTTCGGATCTTCGGATTCCAAAAAGAGCAATTGCGCACACACAAGCGAAGAAACTTCGTCATTGACTTCACCTGTCAAAAAGATGATTCTTTCTTTTAAGAGCCTTGAATAAATATCAAAGGAACGTTCGCCTTTTGCGGTTTGTTCAATGACCATCGGCACAAGGGTATTGTCAAAAATTTTGATTGCACTATCACTCATTTTGGGTTTTCCTTATATAAAAAATTACAATTTTTTAACCAATATAGCTTATATTTAATCCGAAAATCTTAAATAAAAATAAAAAACTTGGTATTTTTTTACCAAATATAAGGCTGACAGGAGAATGCCGCAATGTTTGAGGCAAAAGAAAAAGAAAAACTGCTTCCGACTGATTTGAAACTTTATCAAAACAAATTGGCCTTGGATGAATTCGAAAATTTTGATCCTTTTGAAATAACTGATTCTAAAGGTCTTAAAGTTTTCAAATATCCTGATTTTGAACCTTATTTTAAGGTGATTTATTCCCTTCGTGTTACAGATGAAAACGGCGGATTTTTACCTCGCCAAACCGAATGCTTAAAACGCGACATCTTAAAAGCGGCAAGACACGAAACGTTTTTAGAGCTTTTGTATCAAAAAACACCTCCAAAAAAAGAAGAATATATCGCCCTTTTAGAAGAAAAGCTTTTATTGGAGCTCGTCAATCTCGTTTTAGAAAAAGAATTGCCGCTTAACCAAACCTTAAGCCGCGATGAAATATCGCTCGCAAAAAAAACATTCAAACAAATGATCGAAAACGTTTAAGCTGACTGCATCGTTTTGCATTAAGAAAATATGATTTTCTTACCCGAGATTATCCTTGACAACAGCCAGGAACAATGCTAAGTATAGCACATTGTTTTTTTAAGTTTATGTTTCACAATTAAATATTTATCATTATGATTTTGTTTGTATTACTTCTTTTTCACGGGTTGATCGGTTATGCAGGTCCGACAACGTTGTTTAAGCCGATTCATGCAGTCATTTATGATGCGCTTTTTGCTATCGAAATTTTAGCATTGACGGCTTGTATCATCTTTCATCAATTTGATGCTCATTGGTTTGGATACGTTTTAGTATACGCTGCGATAGTCTTGACCTGGTTCGAATTTTTTCCGCTGTTGAATGCTTTAAAAATGCACCTTGCAGAAGGTGCATTTTTTTTTAAGCAAAAAAAACATTCAAACAAAATTTGAAGTCTTAAAAAAGCGCTCGTTTGAGCGCCTTATTTATTTTTTCAAAGTGTGTTTTTCGGTAATTGTTTGGAACAGAACATAAAGAAGCGGAATCACAATCAAACCGCCCGCCGTACCAATCAACATGCCGTAAAACACCGGTACACCGATTGCAACACGGCTGCCTGAACCGGCACCTGTGGCCACAATCAGCGGAAATACGCCCAAAATAAACGTAAACGCTGTCATCAAAACTGCTCTGAAACGTTCTTTTGTCGCAACAACGGCCGCTTTGTCGATTGAGACACCTTTAGCGCGTTCGTCACGTGCAAATTCAACAATCAAAATGGCATTTTTAGAAGCTAAACCGACAAGCAAAATCAATCCGAGTTGTGCATAAATACTTAAAGGTAAGCCGGTGATTAAAATGCCGGCAAAAGCACCGAGCATAGCCACCAAAACAGAACTTAACACGGATACGGGCAACATCCAGCTTTCGTATTGCGCCACCAAAAACAGATAGCCGAACAATACGGCGAGTGCAATCAGCCATCCGACCTGCCCGCTGTTTTTCTTTTCCTGATAACTCATTGTTGACCATTCATAACTATATCCGTCAGGTAAAGCTTTTTGTGCTAAATTTTCCATTGCTTTCATAGCTTGTCCGCTTGACACGCCAGGCGTTGTCATCGCCGTAATCGCTGCTGACGGAAATTGGTTGTAGCGGTCTAAACTTCTGGGCGCCTGAATCATCTCTACGGTGATTAAACTGCCAAGCGGTACCATATGCCCGTTGTTTGATGGGACATAAAGTTTTTTAATACTCTCAATATCTTTTCGATAATCCCAAGCTGCTTGAATCATTACTTTATTGACTTGTGTCCCGATATTGATGTCATTGACATAACCCGAACCTAAATAATTCTGCAAAACCGAATAAATGGAAGAAATTGATACGTTCATCACTTCCGCTTTTTCTTTGTCGATTTGAATATGCGCATGCGGTGTTGCGGCCGTATAAGTCGAAAAAGCATACATAATTTCAGGCAAAGCATTAACTTTGGCAACAAAACTCTTCACAACTGTCTCTAAAGCCTTCGGATCGGAAGAATAAAGAGATTGCAACCTGAAATCCATACCACCTGTATTGCCAAGCCCCGGAATTGCCGGAAATTCAAAAAGGTTGATATCAGCCTCGGGAACACCCGCAAGTTTTGCTTTCAAACGATTTAAGATATTGGTTGAATATTCGCTTTTCTTTGTACGCTCATTCCACGGTTTTAGGTTAATAATCGTAATGCCGACATTTTCACCTTGTCCCGAAAGCATCGAAAAACCGATAATATCCATCACGGATGCAACAGATTTTTCTTCTTTCATCATCGGGATAATTTTGTGCATCACGGCATCCGTACGCGGTTGAGTTGCCCCTTCCGGCAACTGAACGTTTGAAATAATCACACCCTGATCTTCTGCAGGGATAAAGCTTGTATGACTGAATTTAAAGAAAACAGCATTAATGGCAAACAAAAGCGCTAAAATCATCATAATAAAGCTGACTTTACGCGCAATATAACCGACAATTGCCAAATATTTGTTTCTGGCTCTGTCAACAATTTTATTAAACCACAAAAGCGGACCTTTCTCTGCCGGTTTTAACGGGCGCAAAATCGTCGCACACAAAGCCGGTGACAAAGTCAAAGCATTAATCGATGAAAAGACGACCGCAAACGAAATCGAAATTGCAAATTGCTGATAAATTTTGCCCGTAATGCCACTGATAAATGCAATCGGTACAAAAATCGCAAGCAAAACAAGCGTTGTTGCGACAATAGCGGACGAAACCTGCTCCATTGCTTTTGTTGCGGCAGCTTTCGGGGATAATTTTTCCTGTTCCATCAAAGTCAAAACACGCTCGACCACCACAATCGCATCATCAACGACCAAACCGATGGCAAGCACTAAACCGAACAAGGTCAATATGTTCAAGCTGTATCCCAAAGCGAGCATCACGGCAAAAGTTGCTAACAGCGATACCGGAATCGTAATCGACGGGACAAGCGTTGAACGCCAATCCTGCAAAAAGATATAGCACACAAAAACCACCAACGCAAATGTCAGTAAAAGTGTCAAAGCCACTTCTTCAATTGAAGCTTTAATATAATCTGTTGCATCAAAAAAGACGTCAATTTCAAAATCATCAGGATAAAATGCCGATAAACGTTTTAATTCTGCTCTAACGGCTTTCATTGCGTCAATCGCATTTGCACCCGATAATGTATTTAAGCCGATGGAAATAGATGTCGCCCCGTCAACTTCCGACTTAAAAGCATAATGTTCGTAACCGATTTCAACCTTGGCAATATCTTTAAGTTTGACAAGTCCGCCGTCTTCCTGCGTCCGAATAATGATATTTTCAAAATCCTTGGCTTCATTCAATCGGCCTTGTGTTTCAAGTGTATAAATCATTTGTTGATTTTCATCGCTCGGCATAGACCCGACCGAACCGAGAGAGGGTTGAAAGTTTTGACTTGCAATCGCACTTCTGACGGTTGATACGGGAATATTTAATGCCGCAATTTTATCGGCATCAAGCCAAACACGCATTGAAAGCGGCGATGCATAAACACTGACTTCACCGACACCGTAAAGACGCGCTAAGTTGTTTTTGATGTTATTTTCAACATAGTTACTCAAAAATTGTCTGTCATGCGTTCCGTTTGGTGAGCGTACGACCAAAAATCCTAAAATATCGGACGAACGGCGCTTAACCGACAATCCGTATTGTTGCACTTCTGTCGGCAATTTGCTTAAAGCTTGTTGCACGCGGTTTTGCACTTTAACTTGAGCCATATCCGGATCAGTGCCAACCTCAAAACTCACCGCCAAACGATAACTTCCGGCATTTGAAGAAGTTGATGACATATAAAGCATATCTTCAACACCATTGACTTCCTGTTCAATCGGAATACCGATGGTGTTTGCCACCACTTCAGCCGATGCGCCGGTATAGTTTGCCGTCACATTAACTTCCGGCGGCGTAATCTGCGGATAAAGCGAAATCGGCAATGAAAACAGTGCAATTAAACCCGCAAGTGACATCACAACGGCAATGACGATTGCAAAACGGGGACGCTCAATAAAAAACTTTGAAAACATCACAAACCTTTCATTAGCTTACATTTCTAAATTGGCACTGACAGTCGCAGCTTGAACTTTTTGCCCGTGTTTTAATTTTTGGACACCTTTGATAACAACCTTGTCGCCGGCATTTAACCCCGATTTGACGACCTGTTTGTCACCGATAACATCGCCTAAAACCAGACGGCGCTCCTCGGCAATACCATCAGCATTAACCGCAAAAGCATAAAAACCGTTTTCATCTTGTAAAAGAGCGGCCTGAGGCACCAAGACAGCTTTTGTATCATCCAAAATGACTGCCAATTGAACATAACTGCCCGGAATCAAAGTTTCGTCATCATTTTCAAAATCACCGAAAACGGTAACTGTCGCTGTTGTTGTGCTGACTTCATTATCCGCAAAGCTTGAAAGAAATTTTTTAATTTTTGTTGTACCATCCGGCAACGTGATACGTGCTTTAACTTTCGAATTTTGAATATCATTTTGAGAATTTTTAAAAGCAATAAACTCTTTATCCGTTAAGGTAAAAGCAATACGAATCGGATTGAGCTGAACGACTTTGGCCAAAACATTTTGAGAAACAATCACGCGGTTACCTTTTGTCACAAGAGCTTTGCCGATATAGCCGTCAATCGGCGCACGTGAAAATGTATCATCATAATTGATTTGTGCAAGTTCCAAATTTGCCTCAGCCTGAGCCACGCCTGCTTTTGCCTGCAAAAATGTGCTTTCGGCCGCATCAAATGTCGCTTTAGAAGCAATGTTTTGCTTAGAAAGCTTAATTTGACGCTCATAATTTCGCTCGGCCTCCGTCAAACCGGCTTTAGCTTTTTCAAGCTCTGCTTTACGCAAATTAAGTGTTGCAAGCTGTGTTTCATGCTCGATTGTAAATAAAACGTCACCCTCATGCACAAAACTACCCTCTTTAAAACGAATATCTTCAATCGTCCCGCTGACCATGGGCTGAAGGCTGACCGAATTAATGGCCTCGACATGCGCAATATGGCTTTTTTCCGTCGTTGCATCTTCAAGCTTTAACTCTTCAACCAAAACATAAGGCTCACCGGCACCGAACATCATCGCTCCGGACGGTGTAAGTTTTCCTTTCATATACCAGCCGAGTGCAAAACAGACGACGATAAAAGCCAAACGCTTTAGAACAATTGTTTTATGTGGTTTTGTCAGTAACATTTTATTTTAATCCTTTTTTTTAATTAAACCGTTAAACAATAAATCAAAACTTTTTTCAATCATTATTTTTAAGTCTGTTGAAGATCTTTTTGAAAAAAATGCTTCCAAATTTCCCGTCCAAGAATTAAAAATAATTTCCGCAATCAACGCGGCATCCGTATCATCGCGGATTTGACCGTTTTTTTGCATATCAAGAAGCGCATCTTTAATAAGCTCAAACGAATGAGCCATATTTTCGTGGATCTTTTCCATTACTTTTGTGATAATCGATTGAGACCACTCCATCTGAAGCGATAAGAAAAACGCCAATTTTAAGGCATTTTCATCGCCTAAAATATAGTCTGAGGTCGCTAAAAAATAATGTTTGATATCATCAAAACAGCCCAAATTCGGTACTTTGGCGTTTAAGTATGCCGTTTTTCGCTCAACATACATATTGATTAAAGCCGCAACAAGCTCCGGTTTATTTTTAAAATACCAATAAACCGCACCTTTTGTCAGCCCGATTCGCGCGGAAATTTCTTCAAATGTTGTTTTGGAATAGCCTTTTTGATAAAACAAATCAAGCGCCGATTGCAAAATCGACCTTTTGGTTTCTAAAGCTTCTTCAACAGTCTTTTTCAAAACGATACTCTTTTTTTAAAAAAAATACATACCTTCGGGTAGGTATAAAGATTTTTTTTTAAAATGCAAGCATTTTTTTTAAAAAATTTCATAGAAAAAAAAGAGGCATTTTCACACCTCTTTTTTCTACAATATTTACTTTACCGATAAGTGATTGACACGCGGTTTTT
>CACXFX010000123.1 GCA_902767055.1 uncultured Pseudomonadota bacterium | reverse complement strand
TAAATCATATGACAGTATGTCAAAAATGCGTAAAATTCAGCCGAAAGTTGCCGCTTTGCAAGTGATGTATCAAAACGATAAACTGGCATTGCAACAAAAAACGATGGAACTTTATAAAAAAGAAAAAATCAATCCTGCGGCCGGATGTCTGCCTGTGTTGATACAAATCCCGATTTTCTTTTCGCTCTATAAGGTTTTGAATATCGCAATCGAAATCAGACATGCACCGTTTGTCGGCTGGATTAAAGATTTGTCTGCGCCTGATCCGTTGACAATTTCGGTTTGGTCGCATATTCCGTTGCCCTCGCTTTTGGATATCGGTGTGTGGCCGATTTTGATGGGGTTGACGATGTGGATACAGCAAAAGCTTAATCCTGCACCGGCCAACAAAGATCAGGCCAGAATGTTTGCAATGATGCCGTTTATCTTTACGCTGATGCTCGGGCATTTTGCTTCCGGCTTGGTCATTTACTGGACTTTGAGCAACATCTTGTCGATTATGCAACAAAAGGCGATTATGTACAAAAACGGTGTTAAATAGATGGAAACTATGGCTGAAAAATCAGTGCAAAAGCTGTTTGCCGTGCCGCCGAAATTTATGCTGTCGGTGGCAAGGCTTGAGCAATTGCCGCCTGATGACAAAAACGAGGTGGCTTTTGCCGGCAGGTCAAATGTCGGAAAATCAAGCTTAATCAATGCGCTTTTTAATCGCAAAGATATTACGAAAACTTCCGCAACACCGGGGCGCACGCAACAGCTGAACTATTTTGATTTTTTAGGGCAGATGTATCTTGTCGATTTGCCGGGCTATGGTTATGCCAAAGCTCCGCCGGCCGAGGTCAAGCGTTGGCAGGAGGTTTTGACAACCTATTTAAAAGGACGGGTTAATTTACGGCGTGTTTTTTTAGCCATTGATAGTCGTGTCGGCATCAAAAAAGTTGATGAGGATATTTTTAAATTGCTTGATTTGGCGGCCGTGCCTTATCAAATTGTGCTGACAAAGATTGATAAAATCTCAGAGGCAGACCTGCAAAAAACGGAAAATGAAATTTTAAGCAAATTAAAAGATCATCCGGCGGCGATGACGGCTATTCTTGCCACAAGTTCAGAGAAAAAAATCGGGCTTGACGATCTGCGCGAACAAATTGCCTCGTTTTTGTAATCATTAATTTAAGGCATTGCGGACCCTTATTCTCGCTTTGTTTATAAGGAGATGTTTTTTATGTTTTTTTATATTGATGAGTTTGTTTGGATCCCTTGCCCGTTTTGTCTTAAAAAGACTGATGCTTTTTTGCCTAACGGCATCAGACAAAACGCGCGGGATGACAGTTTTAAAAAGGGGGAGGATTCATAAAGAACCGCGGGTGAGGAGACCCGCGGCGGATTACATGTTTTAATGAATTTATTTAAAAAGGCCATAATAATTTTTGGCTTATCCTGCCAAGCCTTGCGGCTTAGTAGAATTTCCAAATAATTGTTGAAGGCTCTTGGCAAGCTGTAATAGCGGCAGCCATTTGATATGCTTCACCTTCACCGCGAGCCTTAGTGGTTGTTTCACCATCTGTTTTACCGGCACCGCTACCAATATACAATTCCGGATCATAAGGTTTACTTGTATCAGCTGAATTATTATTTCCGACACCAGTATCACCTTGAACAACCACGCCAACAAAGCCTGAACCGGCACCTGAACCGAAATCAGCAGTTGCCAAGGCAATGCAAGCTTCCTTAGGTAAATTCGTGTATGTTACCGTAAAGCCTGAATTGTCAACACCCTTTCTAGCTTGAGCTGCTCCAACAGTAACAGTACCTTTGAACGGATTTTTGTTATCAGCCCCGATGGAAGCAGGCATAGCTCCTAATTCTCGAGCTTTTGATGTATCAAGACCCGCATAACTTTTTTGTGTACCATACATTGTACGAATATTCGTCACAAGCATCGTAATTTGTTCCATGGTGTTGTTTAATTTATGTTTAAACATTGCCTTAGAGTAACCTGCCAAACCGCCGGCAGAAAGAACGCCGATGATGGCAAGGACGCCAAGCATTTCGACCATTGAACGACCGTTTTGATTATTCTTCATGTTTTTATTCCTTTTCTAAAAATTAATAAAAATACCAAGTGATTTGAGCATTTTCCGTGCAATTTGTAATAGCTGTTGGCATATCATAAGCTTTACCTTCATTTGTTCCATAAGTTCCCGAAGGTTGTCCACTTGCACCAATTTTAGCTCCGATAAAGCCAGAACCGGCACCTGAGCCGAAATCAGCCGTTGCAAGTGCAATACATGCTTCTTTTGGCAAATCTTTATAAGTTAATCTAAAACCGGTAGCAGCGTCATTATCTTGAGATGTGGAAACTTCTGTTGTTGCAATTTCAACATCACCTTTGAAAGGATTGGTTAATGTTTGGGAATCAGCAGCAGCAGTCGTTTCACCAATTGTATCACCTTTATCATGACCATCGCCAATCATAACTGCCGGAACAATACCAAGTTTAACAGCCTGACGCGCATTCAATCCTACATAGTTACCCTGTGTGCCATACATCGTGCGGATGTTTGTCACAAGCATTGTGATTTGATCCATAGTGTTGTTGAGTTTAT
>CACXFX010000122.1 GCA_902767055.1 uncultured Pseudomonadota bacterium | reverse complement strand
GCAAGACCCTGCTGTGGACTCTGCCGCATCATGAGCCAAAGGAATAAGGCTATGATATTTTTTATCGGAATGTTAATTCTTGTTTTGGCAGCAATAGCTGTCGTTTATAAAACATTAACAGGCTATACTGATTTTGCCTGGTATTCAAAGTTTGGCATTTTGTTTTTTTTAATTATATCGTGGTTTAGCCCTGTTTGGCTCAAGCTGATCAGACATGGTCCCGAGTTTTTAAATGGCTCGTTTTATACATTCGCTTATCAAGCAGCTTATTTTTTGATGGGGTTTGTGCTTATCTTGTCAATGCTTTTAATCGCACGCGATATTATATGGCAAATACTTTATCTGCTTGCAAAAAAATCAGCATTTAATCCTGATAATGCCCACCATATCAATATACTAAATGTTATAACGATTGTTGCAGCACTTTTCATCTCTGCATATGGTGTTTTTGAAGCGCATATGTCCCCTATTGCCAAAGAATTAACCATCTCTGATTCTCGCATCAAAAAACCGATTAAATTTGTTGTTGCTTCCGATTTTCATATTAATCAGTCGACATCAAAAGCACATATCTCTAAGATGATTAAGGCAATTAATGCACAAAATCCGGATTATATCCTGCTTGTCGGCGATATTATCGATGACAAACCTGAATTTGCACTTGAAAAATTTAAATTATTAAAAGATTTGAAAGCTAAAAAAATTTATGTTTCACTCGGCAATCATGAGTATTATAACAGGCCTTATGCTTGGATTATTGAGTTTTCAAAACTCGGATTTGAGGTTTTGCATAATTCCGGTGAAATGATTGATGAATCCGGAATTTATCTGGCCGGTGTTCCTGATGTCGGCTCCGTAAGTGCTAATTACGAACGAGCTTTTGCCGGCTCTGACGATCAAGCTTATAAAATTTTGCTTTCACATTCACCGACCGATTTTAAGGATATGGATAAATCGGCGATTGATCTTCAACTTTCCGGACATACGCACGGCGGACAGATTTTTCCGTTTCAATATATTACCAAAAAAGCTAATGACGGATATTTGGCCGGACTTTATCAAGAAGATGGCACAAAACTCTATGTCATGAAAGGTGCCGGTTACTGGGGGCCGCCGATTCGTTTGATGGCAAAACCTGATATTTTAGTGCTCAACTTAAGGTCTGAAAAATAATGTCTTTAAATTTTAATGAAGCGCAAGAAATTGCAGAAACACTTGATGTTTCAACAAAAGAGAATAGAGCTGTTGTTTATTCTATCAGCTATCTTCCCACAACTCAAAATCGTGATGAAGCTTATGCTTTTGTGAAAGCTAATCCTGATTTTAAGACACTTGATCATACACCATGCGGAAAAAAGATTTGGGATATTGAATCCCAATCTAAGATAGATTTTAAAGCCTCAGAAATAAAAGAAATTTGGAAAACGGCATCATACAGATTCATTGCCGCAGCCAGCGGTAATTTAAGAGCATTTGTTGATGGCGCAGATCCGCGCAGCGTATTTTGCAGTGTTGAAATACCTCAAATCTTAAAAAATGAAAAAATTAGAACAATTAATGGTATTGATAAAGAAAAATTTCTCAGCGCTTTTCAAAATAAGCAACAAAAACAGTTTCATCAGCCAAAATAGCAGGTCTTGCTTCCAGCACGGTACCATCATCACGTTCAAGCTGAAATTTAGCGCAGATTTCAAAAATATGTTTAGACATATGTTTTTTTAAGTTTTCCCAGTTTTCTACCTTTTTAAAATAAGGATACTGCATATCAAACACCTCCGATGCACTCGGTAAGTTTTGAAGCTTTGACAAATCAGCATTAAAAAGCTTCACATATGATTCATTAAAAGTCTTCAATCGTCCGTCCGGATAAAAAATCAAAACGGCATCAGATGTTTTATCTAAAATGTCTTTTTGCACACTCATCAATTCTGAAATCATACGTTCGGCAGCCAATTTATCCGAAACATCTTCATAAGCAAAAATCAATCCGTTCGGATGCGGTGCCACATGCCGTCTGATTGTCCGACCATCCGGCAGATGAAGCAAACTTTCTCTCGGCTCAATCAAATCCGTAAACATCTGTTCTTCCTGCGTTTTATAAGCCTTAAAATCACTCACTTCCGGCAACATTCTTTTCGAACGCAAAGCATTTAGAAATGATGCATATTTTATTTTGCCGTCAAGCATTTCAGCATTTAAGCAAAACATATCTTTCAAAGCCGGATTATAAAAAATAAGTTCTGATTTTGTATTAAAAATTGCAAAAGCACTACCAAGTGAAGACAAAACCTCTAAATGCGCATTTTGATGTGTCTTAAAATCTCTTCTTACCTGATCTAATGTCGTCATATCAACTAAATAACCGACAGTACCTATTTTTTCAAGCTCATCTGCATTATGAAACGGTGTTTCATGAACAGTAAAACACCTGATTTTTCCATCTGTAATCACTTGTATATTTTGCTCTTGCGGCTGATTGGTTTGCAATGCTGTTTCGGCCAAATCGTACGATATTTTTTGCCACGTAGCCTCAGGCACACCGTCTTTCAACAAGAGCGCCTGAAAATATTTGTTATATGCCGTTATTTCAAGTTTTTCATTTCGAACATAAAGAGGCACTTCAAGATGATCAAAAAGATCTTGCAATGTCTGAATTTTTAAATCTTGTTTTTTGATATTATCTTCCAATTCTTCGATTTTAAGCTGTTCTGCACTTAAATCTCTAAACCAGAGCATATCACAATATAAATTTCCGTCCGCACCATTGATACGACTACCGAAAACACGAATTTTCTTTTTTAGATTTTTTACATCAAAAGTATTTTCAAAGGCGATTCCGTCCTCTTGCATCAAAGCAAGGTATTTTTTTAGTTTTTTGGCATCTTCTTTATAGAAGACGTCTAAGACATCATCAAATGAAGCATTTTTTCCCTGTTTTAAATCAAGCATCACCGCCAATCTTCTTGAACATCTTTGCTGTATTAAGCGTTGCGGATCATGAATTTGTTCGTCCGGATAAATAAAAGCAAAATAACCGTCTTTTGAAGCATAAATCGTTTCTGCATAACGTTGACGATCACGTTTTAAAAAATAGTTTTTTTGTTTTAAGTGCAAAATTCGAATACGAGAATCAATAAGCACGGCAACTGATATTGCAAGACCGATTGTAGCAATATATAAAAGATTTGTCAGGGTTTCAATGTCCATTTTAAGTGTCTTAATGCTAAAATAATCGTTGTTTTGGCTTAAATTTTATAGTATAAAGGCGACTTGGTAAATATTTTTTTTTGTTTCGGTGAATAAAATGTACACACTTGCTTTTGATACGACAACAAATTTTTGCTCAATTGCCTTACTTAAAGACGATAAAGTGCAAAATGTATTTTCTCAAAGCTTGACCTTTGGGCAAAGCGAATTACTGATTGTCAAAATCAAAGAAATTCTCGATTGTGTAAATTTAAAAGCATCTGATTTAGATTTGATTGCAGTTTGCACAGGGCCCGGGTCTTTTACCGGCGTCAGATCAAGCATTTCTCTTGCACGTGCATTTGCTTTGGGTGTTGAAAAAATAACTCTTTTCGGGGTCAGTGCATTTGATGTTTATGCTGCAGCATTGGAAACCTCAAAACGTGCCGAAATCAACGCTGTTATTATCGAAACAAAACGCGATGATTTTTATGTGGCCTACTATGATACGAATTTAAATAAAATTGAACCTGGCAAAACGGCATTTTATGATGAAATTATCCGCGATTTAAGCGGACATTCCGTCACATTTTGCGGTGATGGTGCCGAACGCTTTCTATCTAAACCTTCAGGCCTCCATATACACGATGCCGTTTTTGATACATCCCCCAATGTTGTGACACTTGCCAACATCGGACGAGTACATTGCTTAAACGGTGATGTTAATTTTCCTAAACCGATTTACTTAAAAGCGGCAGATATCTGTGTAAAATAAAAAAAATACTGGAAATTTATTAAAGATGATTGTATTTAATAAAAAAATACAAAACTATATTTTAAATGAAAGAGGTTGAACCGTGACAAAGTCAGAATTAATTTCTAAAATTGCTCAAAAGAATCCGAATTTAACCCTCAAAGAGGTCGAAAAAATTGTTTCCGTCGTCTTTGCCGAGATTGTTGACGCATTATCTGCCGGTCATCGTGTTGAATTTCGCGGATTCGGTGCCTTTTCCGTACGTTCGCGTGCGCCGCGCACGGCCAAAAATCCAAAAACAGGGACACAAGTCCAGATTGGTGAACGTCATATTGTGCATTTTAAGACGGGCAAAGAATTACATCATCTGCTCAACCCTGAAAAATAATTACCCTGGAGGCTGACATGAATTTTATTCGAGGTATTATTGAAATTCCGTTTTTTATCGCTGTATTGGTTATGGCTGTAATTAACGACGGATTTACGACTTTTGTCTTAAAACCGCTTGGTTTGAATATTACCGTTTCACTCAGTGTCCTGATTTTAGTTTTATTTTTTGTTGGCTATTTTATTGGAAGATTGGACGGTTATGTTGCCAATGCCCCTCTTCGTGCGGCACTTCGCACACATAAAAAAGCCAACAAGGCTTTAAACAAAGAGCATGATAAACTCAACAAAGAACATGATAAATTAAATGCCGATTTTTCATCTCTGCAACAAAATTTTGCTCAGTTAAAAGGTCAAACCGCCGCTGAGGCAAAAGCTCAAATGATGGCTAAATTTTTAAATCTTTTTAAATTTAAAAAGGATTGATTTTTCTTTTAACTAAGGTCTGAAATATGAACTGGTTTATTAATATTGTTCGCCCTAAAATCCAAAAAACGACACCTAAAGAGATTGCAAACAATATGTGGGTCAAGTGCCCGAATTGTAATCAGATGTTGTTTTCAAAAGAGCTCAAAAAGTCGCTTTATGTCTGCACTTCATGCGGACATCATTTAAGACTTTACGTCGACAAACGCTTAAAAATGCTTTTTGATAACGAAGATTTTACGTTGATAGATTTACCTGTATTGGTTGATGATCCGATTAAATTTAAAGATTCTCAAAAATACACCGACAGATTGAAAAACAACCGCAAATTAACCGAAAATCAAGACGCTTTAAAGATTGCGACCGGGTTGATCGGCGGTGTGGAATGTATTGTTGCCGTGATGGATTTTTCATTTATGGGCGGTTCGATGGGTACGGTCGTCGGTGAAGGCATTGTCAAAGCTGCAGAAACAGCCTTAAAAAAGAAAATTCCGCTGATTACGGTTGCCTCTTCAGGCGGAGCACGTATGCAGGAAGGTATTTTATCTTTAATGCAGATGGCTCGCACTGTTGGCGCGATTAATCTTTTAAAAGAAAAGGGAATACCTTTTATTTCGATTTTGGCAGACCCGACGACAGGCGGTGTTTCTGCCTCGTTTGCAATGCTCGGCGATGTCAATATCGCTGAAACGGGCAGTCTCATCGGTTTTGCCGGTCAACGCGTGATTGAACAAACTATTCGTGAAAAATTGCCTGAGAATTTTCAGCGTGCAGAGTACTTAAAAGAGCACGGCATGGTTGATATCGTTGTCGACAGGCCTAATTTAAAAGAAGAACTGTCAAAAATATTGAAGATTTTAACCAATAAAAATAAAGTGCCTGAATAATTTAAGACGTATTTTAATAAATAGATTCTGCCCTTGTCTTTTTTGCTTGACATTGGGCATTTTTTATGCTTAAATAAATCTCGGATAAGGAAGAAATTTCTTATCAAGTACCCAAAGGGGGTGCGGGGCTTACCAAAGCTTTAACGAAGTACAGTGACGGATAACACTGTGTTTTGGTGTTGTTTTTTGTTTTTAAACAACATTTATCCCCGGAATTTTAATCGGGGAACCGATGGCGGATGTACAGGGCTAAAAATCTAAAGGCTGTCGGAGTCATTTTACTTCGTATGATTTTGGTATTCCCCGATCGCTCCTAAAAGGCGCGATTAAATTTCGATAATGTTTTGATAAAGGATATGAACATGAGAAAAAACTTTTTAGTTTTAAGTATTTCCTCTCTTTTGATGATGCAAAATGTTTATGCTTCAACTTCGGGTAATTGCGGAACAAGGTCAGGCTCAGGCACAGAAGAAGACCCTTATGTATATGCATCAAACTGCACTTGGGTTCTAGAGGGTACAAATTTGACGATTTCCGGTAGTGGTGAAATGGGAGATTTTGAATCCGTACAAATTAGCGATGATGTTTATCATACATCTGCGCCATGGGGTGTGGAAGTGACCAATGTGACGATTTCAGACGGAATCACCTCTATCGGTCAAAGTGCATTTTTAGGTACTAAAGATTTAAGAACCGTAAACGGAATGAATGATGTCACAACAATAGGAGGTGGGGCTTTTAGCAATTCAGGTTTAACAAGTATTTCACTGCCGAATTCGGTGACAAGCCTTGGATCTGGTGCTTTCGGTTCTTGTTTTAATCTTTCGGATATTACCTTGTCAAATTCTTTGGAAAGCATTAGCAGAGCAATATTTTGGGACACACCGAATTTGACATCATTGACGATTCCGTCTTCAGTTACGACTTTGGAATTTGCCGCTTTTGACGGATCAAACATAACAAGCCTTGTTGTCCCGTCGACAGTAACAAGTATTGAATCTGCCGCTTTTGCTCATACGCCAAATTTAACATCACTTGTCATCGAAGGGACACCTGACATGATTGGAGATGTATTTTATGCTATCGGGCAAGATTATAATATGGTATCGGGAAATACAAGGTCTCTGACGATTTATTGTTTGGCTTCTGTCGGTTGCGGTGAAAAGGCTGATGGAACAAAAGCCGCTGTGACAGAATATAGTAAAGACAGCAACGGATTTTATCAAATCGATGACAAACTTTATGCCACAGCCGATTTAATGACGCACAATGCCGCGTGTGATGACGCCGCCAATTGCCAAGCGATTTTAAATGCCGCATCACAAGGCAAACCCTTTGAAGTCGGCGGTAAATATTATGCAACGCTTGATTTGTTTGCAAACGGGGCTGCTTGTACGGACAAGAAAAATTGTGAAGATATTTTATCATCAAACGGCAATCCGTTCAAAGTC
>CACXFX010000121.1 GCA_902767055.1 uncultured Pseudomonadota bacterium | reverse complement strand
TTTTAAGGCATCACTTACAATAAAGAGCTCTTCAATGCTCCGCGCTCTATTGAGCACTTAACAGAAAAATCACTTTTTTCCGTTCAACCATAATTATGGCATATCCAAACAAACTTGTCAAATATTTTTTACTTAAAATAAAATAAGACCCCTCTTTTTTTTTAAATCGAGGAGCCTTAAAAATCACTTTGCGTGGGCACTAATGCCACAACAAAAATGCGTTAAACCACAAAAAGCCTTGATTCGCTTTTTCAAAAAAATCATCGCAATGGTGAAGGGAGTCACTATGACGGCCAACACAATTAAAAATATAACCATACAAAAAAATTAAAACATAAGTTTATTAAAGATTAGGGCGATGTTACTTTATATCACACCTTTTGTCAACATATATTATTATACGCTAAAAAAATAACAATTATATGCCCATTTTTTATGTCATCTCGCGCGTTTTGTCTGGTGACGGCCTTTAGGCCGGCAAAAAAGCGTCAGTCTTTTTAAGACAAAGCGGGCAAGAGATCCAAAAAAACCTATCCTTATGAATCCTCCCCCTTGAGGGGGGAGGCTCGGAGGGGGTGATAATAAATTCATCCTTACTCATCCTCTCCCTAAGTGCTTTATGCATTTTTAGAATAAACACTTCAGCGGTCCATTTTCCCGTCACCGCCCTCATACGCACCCCCGTCACCCCTTCGAGCGAAGCGAGAATTAGGGGTCCACAACAAACTCATCCTTATCGTCGCTCTAAAAAACGTGCAGAACGAGAAAAATACGCCGAACCCCCTCTCGCGAAGTGTACAAAAAACGTACATAAGCCCGTTGTCAACGTAAAAACTTTGTAGAACGAGGGAAATACGCAGAACCCCCTTCGGCGCGGTGTACAAAAAACGTACATGAGCGAGAGGGGGTTCAAGTAGTTACCCGTTATACAAAGTTTTTAGAAGTGGTCGTCACATTTTTTGACCAACTCTTCTATATTCTCAGGCGGCCAACCCGGTGTTTCCATACCGAGATGGATACCGAGTTTTGCTAAGACTTCTTTGATTTCGTTTAAGGATTTACGACCAAAGTTCGGCGTGCGAAGCATTTCAGCCTCTGTTCTCTGAACAAGATCACCGATATAGATGATATTATCATTTTTAAGACAATTTGCCGAACGAACGGAAAGTTCAAGCTCTTCAACTTTGCGGAGAAGATGACGATTGAACGGAAGCTCTTCTTTGACATCCGAAATTTCATTTTCGGGCTCATCAAAGTTAATAAACGGTTTTAATTGATCCTGCAAAATGCGTGCGGCATAGGCAACAGCATCTTCAGGCGTCACAACACCGTTTGTTTCGACAACCATTGTCAATTTATCATAATCCGTGATATTTCCGACGCGGGTATTTTCAACCTTGTAGGACACCTTTTTAATCGGCGAATAAATTGCGTCAACCGCAATGACACCAATAGGCGAATCGGAAGATTTGCTCATATATGCCGGGACATAACCTTTGCCGGTTGTCACCGTCAATTCCATTGAAATGGAGCCGCCCGCATCCAAATTACAAATCACATGATCCGGATTCATGATTTCGACATCATGTCCCGTATCAATCATCGAAGCCGTGACAACACACGGACCTTTTGCATCAAGATACATCGTTTTTTGCCCGTCACTGTGTACGGCGACAGCCAAACCTTTGATGTTCAAGACGATATCCGTCACATCTTCACGCACACCTTCAATAACAGAAAATTCATGTAAAACGCCATTAATTTTAATAGCTGAAACGGCACCGCCTTGTAATGAGGACAACAAAACGCGCCTCAAAGCGTTACCGAGAGTTAAACCAAAGCCTCTCTCAAGGGGTTCAATCACAATTTTAGACTTATTTTTTTCTTCTGAAGAAATATCTAAATTTGTCGGTTTAATAAGTTCTTGCCAATTTTTTTGAATCACCGGAGTACCCTCTTAAAATATAAAAGTGTTTAAATAAAAAGATTAAAGCCGACGAAGACGTCAAACCGGTCTTCGCCGACAAATATTAAAGCTTACACGCGACGGCGTTTTCTTAATCTGCAGCCGTTATGCGGAATCGGCGTTACATCACGAATCGAGGTGATTGTAAAACCGACAACCTGCAAAGCTCTGACAGCCGATTCGCGGCCTGAACCGGGACCTTTAACTTCAACTTCCAAAGTTGTCATTCCCGATTCCTGAGCCTTTTTACCGGCTTCTTCGGCAGCGACCTGTGCGGCATAAGGGGTTGATTTTCTTGAGCCCTTAAAACCCTGAGCACCGGCGGTTGACCAAGCAACCGTATTGCCTTGCGCGTCCGTAATCGTCACTCTGGTATTATTAAAGGTAGAATTCACATGAGCGACGCCGGAAGTGATATTCTTTTTTTCTTTTTTCTTAACACGTTGTGTTGCTGCTTTTGCCATTATACCCTCACTTATTTCTTCTTATTGGCAACTGTTTTACGTTTACCTTTACGTGTACGGGCATTTTGTTTTGTGCTTTGTCCGCGCACCGGTAAACCTTTACGATGCCTCAATCCGCGATAGCATCCGAGATCCATCAATCTCTTGATGTTGACGCCGACTTCACGACGAAGTTCACCTTCGACCAAATAATCGCGGTCAATCACTTCACGAAGTTTAGAAACTTCCTCATCGCTTAAGTCCTGTACGCGTCTGTCCATCGAAACGCCTGATTTTGTACAAATGTCTTGAGCAGTTTTACGCCCGATACCGAAAATATAGGTCAAAGCGACCTCTACCCTTTTGGCACTCGGGATATTTACGCCAGCTATACGAGCCAAATTAATTCTCCATTATCAATAAATAAAACATTCAAAAAGTTGATCACCACTTTTCAAAATTAAGCGGATTATATTCAAATATTTATGAGAGTCAACACCTTTTTTTGATTTTTTTAAACTTTTTTAATTTTTTTCTTTTTACATTAATAAACTCACTTCATGCACAAAAAAAACAGCCACACTTAAAGAGCGGCTGTTTTTTTTCATTGCTAAAGCAGGTCATCAAAGACGCTGCAGTTGTCTGTTTCCCAAAATCTTGCTTTGATCAGATAATCTTCGCATTTGTTAAGCGACAAATGTCCGTTGTTATCTTCCAAACCCTTTTGCGCATCGATATAAACGCGCCCGCAAGCCGGTGAATTGTCAACCGCTTTGGCAATTTTTTTAAGCTCGGTAACAACATTGTCAGGTGTGATACCGCCGGCATAGCCCTGCAAAACGTTTGTAAAAGCCGGTTTTTCGCGCGAATCGGGCGCAATACCCTTACCAAACGACGAATCGTACAGACAGTCAAAAAGCAACCCTTTCAACCAGAGCCTGCGCACAAGACGTGCGTTGCTTTCGTTAAAAGAAAGGATAAACCGCCTGCCCAAGCGACGCTGAAGCATTACAATCGCATCATCGCAATCTTCGCGAACATCGTCCCGACCCAGCTTAAAATTAAGCTGAATGCGTTTGAAAAACGGTGCGCCGCAGCAGTCGCGAAGCTCAAGCAAATCTTCAAGCTCTTCTACGACAACACCTCGACACATCTCTTCAACCCACGTACGATTGACATGCAGTGCCGCATTGATGGTATCGTGATGGTGTTTCAAATAAGCGGCAAGCTCATGAATCCACTCGAGTCGCGCACCACCTTTGGGCGATTGTTTTTCCGAAACCTGAACACCGATTTCACCTAAAGGGTACAGCTTCATCAAACAAACCAGATTTTTAATGTCGGTAAACTCGTTTGTCCCCGAACACGTAGCATAAACTAAGTTCATAATAAAGAAGGATTAAAAATTTATATTGACAGAAATATGATAATCTGCCGACAGTATAAATACTTTTTTCGTTTTTTGTCAAGTCTTTTTTACACTTTTTTATGAAACAATCCGACACAAAGCGTTATCCAACACTTTATAAAAAAACGTTGCTATTTAACAAAGAGTTATTTATAACGAGAACAAGGAGATTTTTTTATGCAGAATTTTATACGTTTTTGGTTAAGGTTTGCCTTGCGCCTTTTAAAAGTTCAGGTTTCGTTTGACGTCGCGCCCGAAAATTTACCTCAAAAAGCGATTTACATCTCAAATCACGCTTCGTGGCTTGACCCGATTATTTTATTCGCATATTTACCGAACAGCCCGTTTTTTCTGCTTCATCCGAGATTATATCGCAACAAATGGATAAAATTCTTTTTAGGCCACGCCCATAAAACGGAATTCAACTATATGGATCCGGCCAACATTAAAAAAGTGATTCAACTTGTCAATCATGATCGCTCGATTGTGATGTTCCCTGAAGGAATGATGACCGACAACGGCGATATGATGAAGATTTACGAGGCGCCCGTTATTGTGGCCGACAGAACAGATGCACCGTTTATCCCGATTTGGATCAGCGGTGCCGAGTTCAGTCCTTTTTCCGAAACATCGGGTACGGTGCCGCACAGACCTTTCCCGAAAATCAGAGTTAAGGTCAGCAAACCGCAAAAAATTATCGTCAATGAAGTTTTAAAGAAAAACCGCGATTATTTAAAAGATCAAACTTATATGATGCTTAACAATCTTCGCTTCGAAGCCCGATTCAGAAACAATGTCGCTCTATTTAAAAAACTTGTACGCACGTCTAAACTTTACGGTAAAACAAGCGCATTTGAGCGCCGCGAAATTATAGAAGATATCAAACGCGTTCCGCAAACATATATGGATATCATCATCAAAAGCCATATTTTAGGTGCAAAATTTGCTCTGATAACCGATGACAAAGAAAACGTCGGCGTGATCTTGCCGAACAGCATCGAAAATGTTGTTACTTTCTTCGGTTTGTCAGCCTATAATCGCATCCCCGTCATGCTTAACTTTTCGCTCGGCCCTAAAATCGTTGCTTCAATGTGCAAAACAGCGCTTGTCCGCCGAGTGATTACGGCAAAGTCTTTTGTTGAAAAAGCAAAACTGCAGGAAACAATCGAAACGCTTCAAAAAGAAGGCATTAAAATTTGCTTTTTGGAAGATATTGCCGTTTCAATTACCTTAAAAGATAAAATCAAAGCCTATTTTGCTTACAAAACAAAACGCGTTCCGGTTGAACAAAACCCTCAAGATCCTGCCGTGATTTTATTTACTTCCGGCTCCGACGGCGCACCGAAAGCGGTCGTCCTTTCGCATTCAAATATCTTCTCAAACGTTGTTCAAACCACATGCGTTGCTCAGCTCAATTTACAAGATTTGCTGTTCAATGCACTGCCGATGTTTCATAGCTTCGGCTTGACGATCGGCAC
The DNA here is from genome assembly GCA_902767055.1 of uncultured Pseudomonadota bacterium. Classification (GTDB taxonomy): domain Bacteria; phylum Pseudomonadota; class Alphaproteobacteria; order RF32; family CAG-239; genus UBA1254. The sequence continues at coordinate 1,487 of CACXFX010000121.1, read as the reverse complement.
ACTTTTTCCGTTACTTACCGGCGCAAAAGTCTTTTTATTCCCCTCACCTTTACAATACCGCACCATCACCGAGCTTTTGTATGAATTAAAGGTCACGATGATGATAGCAACCGATACGTTTTATAAAGTTTATGCCAGACTCTCGCATCCTTATGATTTCAGAAAAATCAGACTTTGCATTGCCGGCGCCGAAGGTGTTAAAGACGAAACGCGAAACCTGATGGCTGAAAGATTGGGTGTTATTTTGCTTGAAGGCTACGGCACAACGGAATGTTCGCCGCTTTTGACGATTAACACACTTTTGTTTAACAAATACGGCACTTTGGGCAAACTTGTCCCCGGTATTGAATATCGCTTGGATGACGTCGAAGGTTTAGATGATGCCAAAGAACTTGTCGTTAAAGGCCCGAATATTATGATGGGCTACATTTTGCCTGAAAACCCGGGCGTTTTGGTACCCGTCAAAGACGGCTGGTATCACACGGGCGATGTTGTGACGGTTGATGATTTGGGCTTTATTAAACTTGTTGACCGCGTTAAACGCTTTGCCAAAATCGGCGGCGAAATGATTTCACTGACCGCGGTTGAAAACAACACCAAAGAGATTTGCCCTTATGAAGATTTCAAGTGCGTTGCCGTGGCGCTCCCACACCCCAAAAAAGGCGAACAAATTGTTTTGGTATCCAATAATGCCGACTTAACACGCAAAGATTTTATCGATTTTGTGACCAAAAACGGATTGTCGGAACTTTATGTCCCCTCCGTCCTGCTTTATAAGGAAGAATTTCCGGTTTTTGCGACCGGCAAAGCCGATAAAATAACCTTAAAAAAATGGGCCGCCGAACAGATAAAAGAGTGAAAATTTACATTTGATAAGGTACACTGTCATTTTCAATCTTTGAAGCAATAGACTCTTTCGGCCAATCCCAAAAAGCGTATAAAATACATTCTTCCGAACCACCGCAAAATGATTGGCAAAGGTTGATAATATCGGCATTTGTTATTGCATCTAAATTTTTGCTTGAACCGTATTTTTTGTTTGTCCAAGTATTACGTGTCCTGTTTCGTCCTGCGGCATTCATCACTTCAACAGCGTCCAAATCATCAGCAAAACTTTTGAAAACATTAATATAATTTTGACACACTTTGACCGAAAAATCAGATTGAGGTAACTGCACACAGTAAGCTGTTCCGCCGCTGCTGATATGCTCAAACCAACTTACATTTTGAAGCGTATCACGAAAATGCACACCATCCTCATCTATTTGAATATTTTCCTTTAACGCGCCGAGTGCCTGCAATTCCGGTAGCAAATTTCCACTTGCATCTTTTAATTTATCGTTATTATAAATCGCAACACTTAACAAATAACCGATTTCTTCAGCGTTTTTATTTAACTTATGTTGCGTCATTGCCTTGTTATACCCTGCCAAACCGCCGGCACTTAAAACGCCGATAATTGCCAAAACCCCAAGCATCTCAACCAT
>CACXFX010000120.1 GCA_902767055.1 uncultured Pseudomonadota bacterium | reverse complement strand
TATCAAAAGTGCTTAAGTAAGATAAGAAATTTATCAGTTATTTTTATCTTGCGTGTTTAAGCAAAGAGGCCCCTTTTTTAAGGAAGTTGCAGCAAGGGCTGTGGCAAAAGGGGAAAAAGAGAGGGGATTATTACCGCCTCTCTTTTTTGGTTGTATATTAAATAAAACGGGGCTTGACAAGGAGCAGAAAATCACATAGTTTCTTCAAAAAAAAGACAAAAGAGGAATAAAATGGATATCGTTTTGACAGGTGATCGGCCGACCGGTCGTTTGCATTTGGGGCATTATGTCGGCTCGCTCAAGCGTCGTGTTGAGATGCAAAACAGCGGTCTTTATGACAAGATTTATGTGATGATTGCCGATGCACAGGCCCTATCGGATAATGCCGATAATATCGAAAAAGTCAGATCAAGCATCAAAGAAGTCATGCTTGATTATTTGGCTTGCGGGCTTGATGTGAATAAAGTCACGATTTTTATCCAATCGCAAGTGCCCGAGCTTTGCGAACTGTCCTTTTATTATATGAACCTTGTGACATTGTCGCGTTTGGAACGCAATCCGACAGTCAAAAACGAGATTGCTTTGCGCGGCTTTAAGCAGAGTATTCCGGTCGGATTTTTAACTTATCCGATTTCTCAAGCGGCGGATATCACGGCTTTTAAGGCCAATATTGTACCCGTAGGCGAAGATCAGCTGCCGATGCTTGAACAGGCGCGTGAGATCGTGCGTTCGTTTAATACATTATATGCGCCGGTTTTGGTCGAGCCGAAAGCCGTTTTGCCGGACAATCAAAGATGTTCGCGGCTTCCGGGGATTGATGGTGCCAACAAAATGAGCAAATCGCTCGGCAATTGTATTTATCTTTCGGACAGTGCTGATGAGGTTAAACAAAAAGTGATGAGTATGTTTACCGATCCGACGCATTTGAGGGTTGAAGATAAAGGCCATACCGAGGCAAATCCGGTGTTTATATATCTTGATGCTTTTGCAACGGATGAACATTTTAAGGCTTATTTGCCCGAATATCAAAATTTGTCCGAACTTAAAGCGCATTACGAACGCGGCGGTTTGGGCGATATGAAAGTCAAAAGATTCTTAAATCAGGTGTTAAATGACGAGCTCGAGCCTGTCAGAAAACGCCGTGCGGAATTTGAAAAAGATATACCTTATCTGTTTGAAACTTTGCATCGGGGAAGCGTTGAGGCAGAAATGGTGGCTGCAAAAACGCTTGATGAGGTCAAAACCGCAATGGGCATCAATTATTTCAAATAAAAAAATTTTGCCTCATACGCTTTTGGCAAAAATGTTTTTTCTTGCGCCTGAATATGGATTTAAAGTTACGTTTAAATTGACCAGTCTACGGGTAAAAAAATTGACGAAAATGTAATTTTAGAATCGATGAAAATGCTTTAATTTATAAGCTTTTTGATTTGTGCCGTGAAAAAGGATATGCAATTTCGCTTGATGAAGCAATGCGTAAACTTGAGTTGGGCGAAAGGCTTGAAACCAAAAAGATGGACGGTGTTTCATTTCAGCTTGTGAGGGCAATGGCAAAATCGTTGTCGAATGTACGGCAAAACGCAAACACCGCCGAGAGATAGAAAAGTTTTAAAAAATTATCTATCTGACGAAAAGGTTGTGATTTTAACACAACCTTTTTGTTATATTTAAGACTTGCATTTGATCAAAAATGGTGTTATAATCCTTTTGTTTGTTGGGAAGGTTGTAGAGTATGATTATCAATTCTAATAATCCGCTGCAGCGAAATATCTTGACTTATAAGTGCTATTACATGACAATGGCACAGATTATGCATGTTTTGGAAAAAAAAGGTTATCAAAATCCGGCAGAAGAAGCTGTTAAAGTCGTGACGGCGTATCACGATCTTGTGGCTAAAAACGGTAAAAATCACTATAACAAAGATTATAATGAGGCGTTTGCTTTGATAGATAATGCCATCAAAAAGATCGCTAATCAAATTTTTTACAATTTAGAGGCGAAAAGTTTTGATGCCGCTTATGAGGCTTTTCGTGATTTTGATTATATCAATGTTGTTTTAGGCTTAAGGACTCCGAAAAAAAAGAGTATTTAAGTTTTAAAATCTGTTAAAATCTGTCATTTTTTTAGTTTACTTCTTGTTCTGTTAGTTTTATGACTTATTTAAGGTATGTCTGATATTTTAAAAAAGTTATGTTGAAGAAAACGGTTTTTGTCTTTGTCAATTTGCTTTTGTTGCTTTGCAGTTTTAACCTCAAAGCGGCGAATTCTTATTTTGACAATGACAAATTAAGCCTTCAACTCAGTTTTAATGAAGGCAGTAAATTTTTGGCTTGTTTTATCTTAAAAGACGGATGGCATATTTCTTATCAAAATCCGGGGGATGCCGGTGTGCCGACAAGTTTTGGGTTTGAAGGCGTCAATGCACGTCTTTTAAATCAAAGTGTGCCACAGACATTTTTGTATCAGGATATTTTAACTCAATACGCTTATGAAAACTTCGGATGCTATTTATTTGAGCTTTCAAATATAACAAATGCGGCAAAGGTGCACATTTCGTGGACGGCGTGTCAAGATTATTGCGAGCCAGAGGAAACACAAATTGCCTTTAAGGACATAACTGAACGGCCGGATGAAAATCTATATCAAAAAGCATTTAAAACTTTTCCGCTTTCTTTAGATAAAAAAGTTTTTGCTTTGAAAAAGGGCGATACGCTTATTTTGACAACGGATTTTAAGCTTGATGAAGATGCTTATTTTATCCCAAAAGAAAATGTTTTTAATGCCGACGCCGAGCAAATTCTGACTTTTTCAAAAAATAAGAGTGTACTCAAAATTATAACGGACGGATTTGAAGATTTGCCGCAAGAAGGGCTTTTTGTTTTTAAGGATAGAGCATATGAATTTGATATTTTGCCTCAAAAGCCAAATCTTTTTTGGATATTACTCACGGCGTTTTTGGCCGGTATATTGCTTAATTTAATGCCGTGTGTCTTTCCGGTATTGAGCTTAAAAGCCATCCAAATGGTCAATGACACACGTTTGAAAAAAGGACGATTTTTAAGGGCACTTTTTTATGTATTCGGTGTCGTTTTATCATTTTTAAGCATCGCGGGTGTGCTGTATCTTTTAAAATCAACAGGAGCGGCGCTCGGCTGGGGATTTCAGCTTCAGTCACCGATATTTGTGGGGTTGATGCTTATCCTTTTTGTTGTTATCTTTTTGCAATCGCTTGAAATTGTGCATTTTCGGTTACCTTTCGGTGCAAAAATTCATAAAGTTTCCGGTCTTAATTCATTTATGACGGGATTTTTTGCGGTTTTGATTGCAAGTCCGTGTACGGGGCCTTTTATGGGGGCGGCGCTCGGCTATGCCTTATTTGAAAGTGCCGAAATTTATTTTCCGGTCTTTTTAGCTTTAAGTCTCGGGTATGCTTTGCCGTTTGCGATGCTTGAAATGTTTCCTTTTGTGATGAAAAAAATAATGCCTAAGCCCGGAAAATGGATGAAGCGTATTAAATATGTTTTGAGTTTGCCGATTGCTTTGACTGTTTTATGGCTCGGTTGGGTCTTGTCTCATCAGATTTTAGAAAAAAAAGAGGCGGATATTTGGCTTGATTATGACGAAAATGAGTTATTCCAATCGCTTGAAAAAGGTGAGGCGGTTTTTATTGATTTTACGGCCAAATGGTGTTTAACCTGCCTTTTAAATGAACAAACTGTTCTGAAGTCACATGAGTTTGTTGATTTTGCAAAACAAAATAATATCAAGCTTATCAAAGCCGATTGGACCAATAAAAATGAAAAAGTGTTTGAGGCTTTGAAAAAATATAAACGCAGCAGTATTCCGCTTTATGTTTATTATCCGGCTTATTCAAGTGAGTATATGATTTTGCCGACACTTTTAACCACGGATTCTTTATTATCCGTTTTGGACGACCAAAATCAGGATGATAATTGATATCATCATGGCAAAGAGTACTTTTTTATCCGGTTTGGCATAGATTTTGTCTTTTGTAAAATGTGCGTAGATGTTGTTAAACAGCAAAATCCATACGGGATAGGCGTAAATGATGGCCATCACGTATGCCGGATTATCTCCGAGATAAAGGCTGTAGTTTTTCAAAAAATACATTGACATAATGATGACAATCACAGGCAAAGCGGCATATTTTATGTTTTTTGGTAAAATAACTTCTCTAAAACTTCCGCCGTTTTGAGAAAATGCAACGGCATTGATTAATCCGGCAATAAATGAGGTAATCAGTGAGTAATAAAAAATTGCGCCGAGAACATTTTGTTGACCAAGTTCCATCAAAATTTTACACACCAAATCAATGACGGTCACGGATAACATCGCCGGTAAAAGGTAGAAAAATGCCAATCGACTGAAACGGCTTTTTTTCAAAGCAAGGACTGATGAAATAATCCCTAAAATCGCTCCGATGGTCAAAATAAAGCGTACAGGTGACGCCATAAGCGAAGCCAATGTATCCGGCTTGATGATAAACCACATGATAAATCCGAAAAAGACGCTGATGGGTTGAATCATACCTGTCATTTCGGCGCCGTAGCGTTTTGAGGCATTAAAAAGGCGATTGTCAAGATAAGCAATTAAAAAACCTTGAAAAACAGATAAAAGGTAAAAGGTTTGATTTTCAACAGGGTTAATCAATAAGCAAAAGGGGAGCAAAACAAGTGCGGTGCCGATGCCCCTGTATATCATCACAAGTGAACCTTTAAGCTTAAAAATTTGGTTGGCGAAAATATACATCGCAAAAACAAGGCTTGCAAAAACCGAGGTCAACCACCATAAATGATGCATTTTTTTAATCCTTTTGTTTAAATAACTTCATAAGCAGTTTACAGCAAAAAATATTAATAAAAGTTTTATTCGTCTTTTAAGCGTTTTTGGCCGTGTAATGTCAATGCGCTGTCGCGATTTAAATTATAATTTTCGCGCAAAATGCTGTATGACGGGTTAATCTTTTCAAAAGAAATTTGCATCAAATCAAGCATCATTTCATAAATCAAAT
>CACXFX010000119.1 GCA_902767055.1 uncultured Pseudomonadota bacterium | reverse complement strand
TGGATAGAAACAAGGATGAGAGAATTTGAAAAATAGTCTGTGGATATTGTTTTTGTTCTTTTTTTGCGGTACAGCTTACGCCTTGTCGCAAGATTGGCCATGCTTTGGGATAGAAGTAAAAAAATATAAAACGATTTATGATTCGGAAAATGAATTTGAATATGCCTATCAGGGCGAAAACAGTGGGTATATTTTGAATATTCATTTATCCGGTTTTCATCAAATTCCAAGTTTATTTGCCGATTGCGGTAATGCAGGTTGCTTTGGTACAATAACAGAAAAAGCAAGCTCTCGGACAGAAGGTCTGAGCTTTTTTTGTGAAGAATATACAGATGACTATATGGTGGTCACTTGTTATGTGAGTTTTGGTCCGGAGGCTGTTTTTGATAAAGAAGATACAGAGAAGTATGTTGTTCACTATTGCAAGGATAATATGCAAAAAACTTTACGCTTTAATTTAGCAGATTGCAAGCGATGTCATTGTATGATGTATTGGTATGATGATGAAGTTAAAAATACCATAGGGCAATATCAAATGGCCTGCAAGAAAGAAGATGATAAGGCACGCTGTTTTACATATCATGGTTATGAAGTTTGGCGGAATTTTGAAAATAAAGATGATGATTTTCAAAACTGCGTTGGGCTTAAGTGGTAGGACGTATATATATTTTAATGAAAAGAATGTTGAAGAGCTGGCTAAACAAGTGCATCGAAAAGGTGTTTCAGGAAAACAAAATCTTAATAATTTTTACCGATATTTTTCTAGTATCGGAGAATAAATAAGCATTTTTTCTTTACTTGAAGTGATTAAATTTTGAATATACCCTTTTACAAAATCAGCCAAATTTGAAGAGCTTTCCAAATCGCACAAGTTGCCGGCAGGCCAAGTATATTTTTGGCGACAGTTTTTCAACCCAAAAGCTTCAAGTGCAGATTCTTTGAGTTGTTCATATTGTTTGATGTTATCTTCAGGATATACATATAAATTCGTCATAATTTTTTTGGCTATTTGATCATAACAGTGTAGGTTTTCAGGTAATAGGTTGGGGCAATTGTCGAGTTCAGATTGATATGCCAAGAGCAAAGTGTAATCGTCTATGAATTCTTTAATATCGCTCTTACTACTCCAGTCAGAGTTATTGTATACAGAATCAATATCAATACCATGATAAATTTCTGCTGATGCGGCTGAAATAGAAATAAGGTATATGCTAAAGATTAGAAGAAAATTTTTCATGAGTAAAGGCCTTTTGATGGTATTCTATATAATCTTTATTAAAATAAGATAAAGAGAAAGGAAGGGGTGCGTCTAATGGTTGACTGCTTGGGATTTTTTCGCTTGTGTACTATTTTTGTACACGGCGCTCAAAAATTCCGTCGCATTCAGCTCATTATCTGCGCCCATGGATGCTATTGTTTTTTTTAATAATTTGAAGATCCCTTGACCTCAATGCCCGAAAGGCACCAAAGGAGGGGTGACGTTTTAAAAATTGAAAGGAAAATAATATGGGAATTGAATTTTCTCATTTTGAAAATGCTGTTTCACGGCAAAGCGAAAACAGCGGTGTATTTGCGCGCTTTTATGATAAGCCGGTGCAAACCGGAAATATCAAAAAAAACGGATTGCCCGAGTTTAAAACAAAGCTTTATGTCGAAATTAAAGTGCGTGATGAGAGAGATGTTTTTGATCAGCCGGCCGGTGTAGAGCATATTGAGCGTTTTAGCGCCGAGTACAACAAATATTTAAGGCAAAAACAAGAAACGGGAAAAGGGACGCCGCTGACTTTATTTGCTTTTTTGGATGCGGGGCAAATCGAGTGTTGTCACTTGCGCGGGATTTTTTCGGTAGAAGATTTAGCCGCTCTTGAAGATAAAAAGGCAGACATGCTCGGCTTAAAAGACGAGAAAAAATCGGCCTGTTTGTTTTTGGAAGCTGCAAAAAATAATTTCAGTATCGCTTCATTTGAGCAAAAAGAAAAATACTATCTTGAGCAAATCAATATATTAAGCGAAGAGCTTAAACGCTTAAAGGCAAATGATAATGAAAGAAAGTGACGCGGTGCAAATTTGTTTTGACAAGACGGGCGATGTTTTTAATTGGGTTATTCAAAATCTTGAAACATCGCCCGAAAATTTTGCAAAACATATCACGCTTGGGGTGATGCTTGAGGGTAAAATAATCGCCGGTGTGATTTTGAGTGATATCAGAGAAAATGTCGATGTGTGGCTGACCATTTTTTCTGATAACAAAAGGTGGTGTAACAAAAGAATTTTATGCGCGATATTCGGGGTTTGTTTTGAGCTTTTGAAATGTCGGCGCGCCAGTGTTCGTGTTGATGAAAAAAATCAAAAAAGCATCAAGCTTATTGAAGGTTTAGGTTTTCAAAAAGAAGGTGTTTTGAAGGGTTTTGAAGATAACGGACACGATTCAATTATTTATGCAATGTTTAACAACCAATGTTTATGGAGATAAAAAAATGAGTAAAAGTTTGAATATTGTCACAAGTGCTTTTGATAAAGTCAGTGACGGTTTGAAGGTCAATTATGACACAAGACCGACTGATGAATATATCAATTATCTGAATAATTATAATACGAAAAATGCCGATACGGTGTATCAAAATTTGAGTGATTGGGCCGCGCGTGCCAGCCAGAATTTGAATAATATGGGAGGCTATACTTTTAATGTCAACGGTTCTGATGAGGCAAGAAAAAGCATGCAGGAGGCGACATTTAAAAATGCTTTGAACAGTATTGTGCCAAGTTATGAGGCACAAAGAGATAACTTGCAAACAAGGCTTTTAAATCAGGGAATCGGTGTCGACAGCAATGCTTACAGAGGCGCGATGGACAGCCTAAATGCGGCACAGAACAGCGCGATTAATGATGCGGCTTATCAAGCCTTGGAGGCCGGACAAAATGCATATACAACGAGTTTGAACAATCAAATTGCAGCGGCCGGTTTTAATAACTCGGCTCAGCAGGATTATATCAATCAGCTGATTTCGGCTTTGGAAGGAAGTTTGAGCAGTTATGATGTTGCAAATGAAAAATATACGGTCGGTAATAATTTGGCCGAAGCACGTGCCAAAGCGCAAAATGAATCGCTTCAAAACAAAATTAAGCTTTTAACCAAGGCGATGGACAGCGCGGCAAAAGTAGCTTCAGGTTATGCAAAAGCTTCT
>CACXFX010000118.1 GCA_902767055.1 uncultured Pseudomonadota bacterium | reverse complement strand
GCACCGATTATCCCGATTTGGATAGAAGGTCCGCAATATGGTTATTTTTCAAAGACAAAAGATAAATTGCCACACAGACCGCTTCCTAAAATGCTGATTACGGTCGGCAATCCGAAACCCTTGAAGCTTAAAGATGAGCTTCGTCGTCAGCGTGACCACTTAAGCAATGAAGTGTATCATATTTTGACGGATATGCAGTTTTCAATTACCTACAATCCGAATATTTCGATTTTTGCACAGCTTGTCAAAACATCTAAAGTATATTCAAAAACGGGCTTTTTCTTTAAACGTCCGATGGTGATTGAAGACATCAACCGCAAACCGATGAGCTATAAGGATTTGTTGCTCCGTGTTTATTTGCTCGGCAAATTTTTTAAGAAAAAAGCCGCGCATATGGAGCATGTCGGCCTGATGTTGCCGAATACAATCGCGGCCGCGGCAACGTTTTTGGGGTTATCCGCGTATGAGCGAATCCCTGTCATGCTGAACTTTTCAGTAGGTGCCAAAAACCTGATTTCAATGTGCAAAACGGCTCAAGTCAAATTGGTGATTACATCACTGGCATTTATCAAAACCGCTAAGATGGAATCCGTGGTTGAAGTTTTAAAAGCCAACGGCATCGAGATTTTTTACCTTGAAAGTTTGGCAAAAAAACTTGGCATAATCAGCAAATTAGGGGCCATGCTTCGTTATAAAACAAAACGTATCCCGCACCGCCACGGTGGCAACAAAAAAGCCGCGATTTTGTTTACTTCCGGCTCTGAGGGTGCCCCGAAAGCCGTTGTTTTGAGCCATGCCAACATTATTTCAAACATTAAACAAGTCACAACTGTTGAAACAATCAATATGAAAGATTTGGTTTTTAACGCCATGCCGATGTTTCACAGTTTCGGCCTCACCATAGGCACTTTGTTTCCGCTTTTAGAGGGTGGACGTGTCTTTTTGTATCCGTCTCCCCTGCACTATCGTGTGATTGCAGAGTTGATTTATGAACTGGGTGCAACGATTTTGTTCGGTACAGATACATTTTTCCGCGGTTACGGGCGAATCGCACATCCGTATGATTTTTACAATGTCCGTTTCATGTATGCCGGTGCGGAAGCTGTGAAGCTCGACACAAGAAATCTTTTTATGGAACGTATGGGCGTGCGCATTATGGAAGCATACGGCGTGACGGAATGTGCTCCGTTTGTGGCGGCAAACAATCACGTATACAGCCGCTTCGGTTCAATCGGTAAGATTGTGCCGGGCATTCAATATAAATTAGAGCCCGTTCCGGGCATCGAAAAAGGCGGAGAGCTTGTCGTTAAAGGTCCGAACATTATGATGGGCTACATCCTGCCCGAAAATCCGGGTGTTTTGACACCCTTAAAAGACGGTTGGTATCACACCGGCGATGTGGTTGAAATTGACGAAATCGGATATGTATACATCAAAGATCGTATCAAACGCTTTGCCAAAATCGGCGGTGAAATGGTGTCCTTAAATGCCGTTCAGGATATGGTCATTAAAGCTTATGAGTGGATGGGTTCTGATTTCAGCTACGGCATTGTTTCCGTCCCGCATGAAAGCAAAGGTGAACAAATTGTTTTGGTCACAAACAATAAAGAAGTCAAGCAGGAAGTTTTACACGATTACATCAAAAACAACGGTATGTCCGAGCTGTTTTTGCCGCGCGTCATCTTGTATCACGACACAATTCCGACATTTATGACAGGCAAAACCGACAACATCACTTTGAAAAAAGAAGTGATGGAAGAACTTGGCTTAAACAAATAAAAATGCTTTTTTTGTCAAATTTACTCTTGACGCATTAAAAAAACGTGCTATATTGTAATTTCCAAATAGAAATTAACAAATTAATAGTATACTATTATGAAACACGTTTACAACATTATTTGCGGCCTGGTCGCTTTAGCCGGTGTCGCATTGATGGCCATAGAGCCTCTCGGAGGCTATAAAGCCCTCGTGATTATCGCTTCGTTGGTCTGCCTTATCGGCGCTTTGACAAATATTGCCGATAACAGGTGCTCACCTGAAGGTACATCTCAAAAAGTTTTAAGAAGTACCGCCTTCTACATCTTAGCGCTCGGTGCTCTTTGGCATTATTGCGCCATTGACATCGTTCAAGAGATCTCCACAGGAGTTCTTTTTGCCCTCATCGGCTTTTACCATACGCACATCATGAATTACTATGATGTATTCGGCGTCGACGCCTTTGATATTGATGAAAAATATCAACGACGAAGAAAATACAGTGTATGGGCCACTATTACGGCAGCGGCTGTTCTTTTAATGATCATCTGCTAAACGACAACGATAAAGCCTCCTTTTTTAAGGAGGCTTTACCATTACCGATTATTATTTACCGGTACTTAATCGACACGCGGTTTTTCTCGCCGGCGACGGCATTAGCCTCATCGATGGTGTAGATGCGCTTTGGGATATAATTTCCTTTTTGCATGGCGGAAATTGAGGCATAAGTTTTCTCACCGATACGATATTTCCCGTCAGGTGTTTTAGAATAATTAATAATTTGCGGTTTTTTACCCGTTTGGAGCGCTATTTTTGAACAAACATCATCGGAAGCCGCACAATAAAGTTTTTGAAGGTTTGTGTTTGTAAAAGCTTCATCATCAATATTTGTCACACTATCCGGAATAACAAGTGTTTCAAGTGTTGAAATATCAGCAAAAGCCGTCCAGCCGATTGAGGTTACGCCTTCAGGGATTTCAAGATTTTTAAGTTTTGTACCGGCAAAAGCTCTATCAGGAATTTCTGTTTGAGCCTGCCCAAGCATCAAATAATCTATTTTTGTTGCCGCAAAACTCCAAGAACCGACAGATTGAAGATTTGGAGGTGTATTAATTTCTTTTAACAAATATGCACCTTGAAATGCGGCACCTTCAATTCGTTGAATAGAATCCGGCAAATTGATACTGCTGATGTTTGTATAAGCAAAAGCATAACTACCAATATTTGTTAAAGAATCCGGCAATGAGACACTTTGAATAGATTTAAGTTTTTCAACCCATGGTGTTTTCGGTCTTTGGTTTTCTCCATCCCATTCATAACCGGTCATTTGTCCGACAGGTGCATTTTCATCTTTGGCTTCAATGGAAAAAAGCCCTGTTTGCTCGTTTAATCTTGCAATACAATTGGCACCGCACTCCCAACAATTGACGTTTAAATCATTGCCGCAAGTATTGACTGCTTTAGCTTGAGAGCTCATTGTTAGTAAAAAAAATAAAATCCATTTTCTCATATTATTTCTCCTGTTTTTTCATAAAAAATTTCCTTTTACGTAACTAAAACGGAAGAGGAGCCAAAAAACTGCCATTGCACAGTTTGCCT
>CACXFX010000117.1 GCA_902767055.1 uncultured Pseudomonadota bacterium | reverse complement strand
AGCGGCGGGGAGTGAAACAATCATATAGAGAGAAATGACTTCCGAGGTCTTTAGATAAATCCTGTACATCCACCACGGACTCCCCGACTGATTTCGGGGATAAATTGCTATTTTAAAATAAAAATAGCACTGAAAAACAGTGTTATCCATCACTGCTCTCTATTAACAGGCTGTTTCATAGCCCCGTGCCCGACAAGGCACTTGATAAGAAAGCAAACTCTCTTATCTGAAAACAATTATGCCACAGACAAAAAAAGAAGTCAATGAAAAATGTTTTTTTTAACTTTATTTTTTTTAAAAAGATGATATATTCAAGCCAAAAGACGGGAGAAATAAATGTCTGTAGAAAATCGATTGGAAAAAATTGAGCTTGCTTTGACCGTTCAACAGCAAATGCTTGACGACTTAAATGATGTCATTATTGAACAAAGCAAAGAAATTGATGCTTTAAAAAAAGAAAATAAAATGCTAAAAACGTTAATGGAGCGCGAAACGGTCAGACCGTTGAGTGAAGAAACACCGCCTCCGCATTATTAAAAGGTAAATAAAATGGCAAAGCACAAACCGATAACCACAATTAAAGATTTGGATGAGCTTCTTGATCGTGTTCAAGCGGCGCAAAGTTTGTATGAAACTTTTGACGAGCAAAAAGTCGATGCGATTTTTAAGGCTGCGGCAACAGCTGCCAACAAAGCACGTATTGATTTGGCCGAAATGGCTGTCCGTGAAACGAGGATGGGCGTCGTTGAAGACAAAGTGATTAAAAATCATTTTGCAAGCGAATACATTTATAACAAACACAAAGATGTCAAAACTTGCGGTGTAATCAGTGAAGACAAAGTCGGCGGAATTAAGATTGTGGCGGCACCGCTTGGTGTTTTGGCCGGTATTGTACCGACGACAAACCCGACTTCGACGGCCATTTTTAAATCATTGCTTGCCTTAAAAACAAGGAACGCTATTGTTTTTTCACCCCACCCGCGCGCTAAAGAAAGCACGATTGCGGCGGCAAAAATCGTTTTGGATGCGGCGGTTAAGGCCGGCGCACCTGAAGATATTATTGCTTGGATTGATGAGCCGACGATTGAGCTTTCGGGTGCTTTGATGACACACAAAAAAGTGCATGGTATTTTGGCGACCGGCGGTCCGTCGATGGTCAAAGCGGCTTATACAAGCGGCAAACCCGCACTTGGTGTCGGCCCCGGAAATACGCCTGCCATTATTGATGAAACGGCAGATATTGAGCCGGCCGTTTCGTCGATTATACTTTCCAAGACATTTGATAACGGTATGATTTGTGCTTCGGAACAATCTGTTATTGTCGTCAAAGATGTTTATGACGATGTTAAAAAAGAATTTATTCGTCGCGGCGCATATTTAATCAACCAAGATGAAGCTGAAAAACTTAAAAAAATTATTTTAACCGAAAAAGGCGTTAATGCTGAGATTGTCGGACAAACGGCTGTTAAGATAGCAACACTTGCAGGCCTTAAAGTCCCTGAAAATACAAAGATTTTGCTTGTCGAGCAAACGGATTATACAAAAAACAATCCGTATGCGTATGAAAAATTGTCACCGATTTTGACAATGTACCAAGCAGATAATTTTGAAAAGGCAACGGATATTGCGCTTGCATTGGTTCATTTGGGCGGATTGGGGCATACATCCGTGTTATATACCGATGATCGAAAATCCGATCGGATTGACTTTTATGCCTTAAAGATGCCGACAGGCCGAATTTTAATCAACACGCCGTCTTCTCAAGGCGGAATCGGTGATTTATACAATTTCAGGCTTGAGCCTTCACTGACTTTGGGCTGCGGCTCTTGGGGCGGTAATTCGGTCAGTGAAAATGTCGGTGTCAAACATTTATTAAACTATAAAACGGTTGCGATAAGGAGAGAAAATATGCTGTGGTTTAAAGTTCCGAGAAAAATTTATTTCAAACGCGGCGCTGTGGATTTGGCGCTTCGTGAGTACAAAGGCAAAAAACGTGCTTTTATCATTACGGACAGATTTTTGTTTGACAGCGGTGCCGTCAGTGCCGTAACAAATGTTTTTGAACAAATCGGCACGGATTATGAAATCTTTTTTGATGTTAAAGCCGATCCGACGATGGAAGTGGTGCGTCAGGCGCTTTCGATGGTTCAGTCATATCAGCCGGATTTGATTGTGGCTTTGGGCGGCGGTTCGCCGATGGATACGGCAAAAGCCGTGTGGTTGATGTATGAACAACCCGATACGAATTTTGATGATGTCGCGATGCGTTTTATGGATATCAGAAAACGAATCAATCAAATTAACGATCTCGGTCAAAAGGCTGAACTTGTATGTATTCCGACGACATCGGGTACGGGGGCGGAAGTGACGCCGTTTGCGGTGATTACGGATGAAAAAACGCATATCAAATATCCTTTGGCCGACTATGCTTTAACGCCTTCGATGGCAATTATTGATGCCAATTTTGTTGATAAAATGCCAAAATCTTTGACGGCGGCCGGCGGTATGGATGCGCTTGTGCATGCCTTAGAAGCATATGTTTCCGTCATGGCAACCAATTATACAAATTCACTTGCTTTAGAGGCAATCAAACAAATTTTTCGGTATTTGCCGAGTGCTTACTGTGACGGTGTTGCGGATCCGAGAGCGCGCGAAAAAATGCACAATGCCGCAACGATGGCCGGTATGGCATTTGCCAATGCCTTTTTGGGAGTTTGTCATTCCATGGCGCATAAATTGGGAGCGATGTACAATATTCCGCATGGTATCGCAAATGCCCTTTTGATTTGTCAGGTCATTCGTTTTAACGCAAACGACAAACCGATGCGACAGGCCGCTTTCCCGCAGTACGAGGTTCCTGAAGCTAAAAAACGTTATGCGCAAATTGCACATGTCTTATATTTGGCAGATGAAAATACTCCGGAAGACGAGCGTGTTGAACTTTTGCTTAATGCCGTTGCAAAGCTCAAAAAAGATCTTGATATTGCCGCTTCAATTCAAGAGTATGGTGTGAGTGAAAAGATTTTTATGGAAAATTTGGATACCTTGGTGCGCCAAGCTTTTGATGACCAGTGCACGGGGGCAAATCCGGTTTATCCTTTAATGAGTGAAATCAAACAGATGTATATCGATGCTTTTTACGGAAAGTTTTAATTTTTTGTTGCGTTGCGCTCTTGACAAGGATTCGTTTTTCTTTTATAAAGTTCTAAACGAGTTTTAACAAAAGGATAAACAGATGAGTGAAGAGAAAAAACTCACGATTGAATTGAGCAAAACAAATGATGTTTTGCTTTGCAAACTTTCCGGGTGGCTTGACCCGAATACGTCGCCGGAGCTTTTAGAAAAAATTGATTTAGACGGCGTTAAGACATTAATCGTCGACATGCAAGGTGTTGAATATGTATTTTCAGCGGGGCTTCGTGCTTTTATGCAATTGCAACGTGCATTAGATGCAAAAGGCGGTACGTTATCACTTATACATGTGGCAGATACGGTTCGCTCGATTTTTGAATACACCGGTTTTGAAAGTATGTTAGAACCTAAAGCATGAGAGTCTTCTTAAAATCTTGGTACGATCGGCAATCTCTGGCTCTAAAGCTGAGTGTCAGTATCTTGGTGTGTGTTTTTACGGTATTTGCCGCACTTGTTGTTTTTCTGTTTGATGCAACCGAACATATTGTCGGATCAAAAACAGAAGAGATTGGCCAAAAATCCGTCGAAACGTATGTCAATGATATGACACATTTGGCCGTGGATACCCAACAACTTGTGCTCAATACCAAAAATATGCTAAATCAGTTGAGTGAAAGCGATGTTTCTTCATTACAACTTGTTTTAAATTCGGCGATTAAAACGATTTATCACTCGGCACTGACTTTTACGGATGCATGGGTATATATTTTTCCGCCCGAAGATGTCTCACACGGGACTTTATATCGCTCTGAAAATATTGATGGCAAAATTTCTTTTAAATCTGAAAATATAACAAATCTTTATGATCTTTTTCCTTGGTTTAAACAAGTTCCGAAAGAAGAAAAAATATATTGGTCTGAGCCTTATCTTGATAAATTAACTTCTAAAACCGTTGTAACCTGTTTGGTACCTTTTATGTTTCAAGGTAAAACGGACTTTGACGGTTTGGTGGCATTGACTGTTGATTTAACCAATATGACGCGAAGCATTAACAATTTTTCTTTTGCGGAAACAGGCAAACTTTTGCTTATTTCACGTGAGGGCTTGTATGTTGCACATCCGGATCCGAATATTGCCTTAAAAATGAGTATTTTTGAGCTTTCTAAGAAAATGGAATTGCCTCAACTCGCCGAAGCCGGATATCAGGTTTTAAGCGGTAAAACAGGCACAACAAATATACCTTATTCTTCCGTTTTTGATACCTCGGTTATTTTCTTTTATGCTCCTGTTTTTCCGCTCAATTGGGGACTGTTTCTTGTTTATTCCGAAGATGCACTTTTAAAACCGATACGACACATGCAGTATCTCATGATTTTGCCGCTTTTGGTCGGTATGCTTATTCTGTTTTTTATCATATACAAAATGTGTCATCACTCAACAAAACAGCTTTTAACCTTAAGCCATATTGCTTCCATGTACGGGCAAGGTGATTTTTCTTTAAATTTTGATGAAGTGATTTCTTCCGATGAGATTGGCGTGCTTGCCAAAACGATGACGAATATGCGCCAAAACCTTTTAAATTATGTTGAAAAAGAGAAAAAAGAGGCTTCTGAAAAACAACGTATTGAAAGTGAGATGAATATTGCGGCAAGTATCCAAAATGCCGCAATGCATAAAACATTTCCAAATCATCCGTCATTTAAGGTTTTTGCTTCGATGAAACCGGCCAGACAAGTCGGAGGTGATTTTTATGACTTATTCTTTTTAGGTGAGGATAAAGTCAGTCTTGTCGTGGCAGATGTGTCAGGCAAGGGTATTCCTGCCGCGCTTTTTATGATGCGCGGGCAGGCTTTGATTAAAAATGTTGCCAAGAGCGGCTTGGGTATTTCTGAAGTTTTTCATGTCGTGAATAAAGAACTTTTAAAGGGAAACGAAACCTGTATGTTTATTTCAGCTTTTTTGGCTGTTATTGATATCAAAACAGGTGTGATGCAATATGTCAACGCGGGCCATACGCCTCTCTTGGTTGACAACAAAGAAGGTTATCAATATGTTAAAACACAGCGTAATATTGTTTTAGGCGTTCAAAAAGATGCTGTTTTTAAGGCTGAAAGCAT
This sequence comes from uncultured Pseudomonadota bacterium, assembly GCA_902767055.1. Classification (GTDB taxonomy): domain Bacteria; phylum Pseudomonadota; class Alphaproteobacteria; order RF32; family CAG-239; genus UBA1254. Next base: position 801 of record CACXFX010000117.1, on the reverse strand, counting down.
GCGCTTAAAAGAAGGTGCAAAAATCTTTTTATATACGGACGGCGTGACGGAAGCCGAAAACAATAATCATCAGTTTTACGGACAAGACAGGCTGCTTGATGTCTTGAAAAAGCCTTATGATACACCTCAAGAAACATTAAAAGCCGTCACAGATGATATACAAAATTTTGCTGACGGAAACGAGCAATCCGATGATATCACGATGATGGAATTTGTTTATTTGACATCATCTTTTGATGAAATTAAAGTTCAATCTGATATGAATAATCTTTCCAAAGTCTTGAATTTTATTGAAGATAATATGCAAAAATATCACGTTGCCAATGAAACTGTTTTTAAGATGGTCACAGCGGCAGAAGAGATTTATGCCAATATCGCTTCATATGCTTACGAAAAGAAAGAAGAGATGGAAATTGTGGTTAAAACCCATTTTGACGGAACGTATTATCATATCAAATTTATCGATTTCGGCAAAGAATATAATCCGCTGACACGCACTGATCCCGATATCTCTGCGCCGCTTGAAGAGCGAAGTATCGGCGGGCTTGGTATCTTTTTGGTTAAAAAGTTTGCCAGTGATGTGACCTACACGCGGCAAAACAATCAAAATGTCTTAAAAATCAGTATTAAAGTATAAAAGGACGTTTAGAATGGTTTTAACCTTTGTTGCCATCATGCTCGGGTGCTTTTTTATTTTAAGACCGCTTCAAAAAAATGCTTTTTATATGATTTATTTTGCCTTGCAAACAGGGTTGGCTTATTTTTTTGAGTACTATAAGGGGCTGCATTATCCGATTTTTT